>DYRD01000177.1 GCA_020718905.1 Syntrophus aciditrophicus
CGACGACGCCTTCAAGGATTTTTAATACGCGGTTCCGGGGACAGTTTACTCCATCGAAATCACGTGAATCGCCCCGGAACTATCCAATGACCTCGAGGATCTTTTTCGACAGGGCGGCGAGGCTGAACGGCTTCTGGATGAACCCCCGGCAGCCGTTGTCGAGTATTGTCTGCGCCTCGCCGTCGATGCTGTAGCCGCTGGCAAGAAGCGCCCTGACTTCGGAATTGATTCCCTTAAGCCCCGCGAACGTCTCCTTCCCGCCCATGCCCGGCATGACCATGTCGATAATGACCATATCGATCGTATCGCTGTGCCTCCGGTAAGTCTCCAGCGCCTCGGAGCCGCTTCGGGCGTACAGGACGCGGTAGCCCAGCGCCTCGAGCATCTCTCCACTGACATCCCGGATCATCTCCTCATCATCCACAAGGAGGATTGTCTTTTCGCCGTGATGACAGGTATCTCCGCTCTCCTCGGGGGGCGCTTCCTCGATGCGGGCGTCTGTCGCGGGAAGATATATCCGGAAGGTCGTTCCCTCTGACGGCCTGCTGAGGACATCGATATCCCCGCCGTGATTTCTGATGATTCCATACGTCGAGGCAAGTCCCAGTCCGGTTCCCCCGCTCGCCTCCCTGGTGGTGAAGAACGGGTCGAATATCTTCCCGACGGTAGCTTCGTCCATGCCGATCCCCGTGTCCGTAATCGATATCCTGACATATCTGCCGCGTGGCAGCGCGTTTGATGTCGTTTCATCGAGGACGACATTTTCCGTTTTGATGAACATATCCCCGCCGGAGGGCATCGCCTGGCCGCCGTTGATATAGATATTGAGCAGCGCCTGTTCGATCTGCCCGGCATCGACCGCCACCGTCCAGACGTTTTCCTGCAATTCCCTGTGCAGGGCAATCTCTTTTCTTGTGCCGCCGAACATCGCGGAACCCTTTCGGATCAGTTCGTTGATGTTCGCGGGCTTGACCTCGTATTTTCCTCCCCGGGCAAACCCGAGAAGCTCTCGGGCAAGACCTGCGCCGTCCCGGACGTGCTGTTCGATGTTTTTGAGCCGCTGATAGTCCGGATGGGCGGGGCCCGCATGATGCAGCATCAACGAAATGTTTCCCCCGATGCCCATCAGCAGGTTGTTGAAGTTGTGGGCTATGCCGCCGGCCAGGGCGCCGATCGCCTCCATCTTTTTTGCATGGAATGCCTGTTCATGGAGTTTCTTGATTTCCCTTCCGGCAAGAATGCGCTCCGTTACATCCCGCCCCACCCCGCTGATATAAGGGACCCCGTCCCCGGGACTGACCAGGACGCTGTGATATTCCATGTAAACCTGCCTTCCGTCTTTTGACAGATAACACGTTGTCCCCTCGGCGGCGCCTTCTTCCCTGACCTTGTCGAGATAGCCGGTTTTGAACTGGGAACGGAAGACCGGTTTCATGAAATCGGACGTCCTCCGGCCGACCAGTTCCGCCTCTTCGTATCCTATGAATTTTATGATGGCCGGGTTGGTTGACAAAAACCGTCCCTCCAGATCCTGGGTGTAGATGGTATCCCCTATGGATTTGAAAAGCTCCTGGTAGCGCTTTTCAGACTTCCGGAGCGCCGTTTCCGCCTCCTTTCGTCCGGATATATCGGCGACGGTTGCGATGAGCCCCCGTAACGGTTCCGAAGGGGAGAGGCTGCCCAGCGTGAGGAAGCCGTCAAACACGGAACCGTCCCGGCGTTTGAATTTCATGTCCGCGCGGGCGATTTTGTGCGCGGCAAGCGCCGGGTAGAGGGCCTCCATACGCCGGAACTCGTCGTCGGTCGGGTAGATGACGGCGACATTTTTTCCACAAAAATCGTCTGTTTCCCCAGAGCCGAACATCTCTTGCCAGTTTTCATTGGTCCATTTGACGATCCTGTCTTCCACAAGGGCAATTCCGATCGGGGAAGCGGTCAGGATGGCGCGAAGCTCCCCTTCCGACCGGGCCAGTTCCCTGGTGCGTGCGTCCACCCTGCGCCGGAGCTGCGCGTTCCATACCAATGCCAGCGCGACCATGACGACAAGAAAGGCAAAAAGGGCCAGAAGGGCGAAGAGGTAATGACGGTACGTTTTCAGCAGGGATTCAGGGGCCGCAAGCGGAATGCCCAGCCATTTGCGTTCGATTTTTTCAAGAACGCCGCTTGTGCGTCCGTTTTTTACTCCCTTGTCGAGAATCGAGCGGAGGATCGCGTTTCCCTCTTTTACGGCCATGCAGTCATGGCCGGGATAAAGAGGCGCAGCCGCCTTCTTGAGCCGGTTGGAGAGACCGCTGGCATAGAGATGGTAGAGGACGATCTGCTCGTCGCCGACGACGGCATCGGCCTTGCCGGCAATTACCATATCCGTGGCCTCGGCGAAGTTGGCGGTGAGAAGGGGTTCAAAAACGATTTTCCGCTCACGGAGGAAGTCAAGGGCGTAATCCCCCTTCTGGATGGCGACGGTTTTTCCGTTCAGGTCTTCGATTCCCCTGATGTCCGGCCGGTCGGCCTTGACAAAGATGGTTGCGGGCACCTCAAAAATAACAGTGGTGAAATCGAAAGACTGATCCCTTTTCTCGCTGTAAAAGAAGCTGGTCAGCACATCGGCCTCCCCGGACAGAACGGCGTTCTGCGCGTTGTGGAAAGAGGCGTCCGTGAATCGCGCCTTGAAACCGAATTCCGCGGCGATCCAGCGCGCCAGCTCGATGGTCATGCCGGTATGCTCCCCCGACTTGTCAACAAACTCAAACGGCGGATAGAGGGTCTGGCTGATAAAAACGATTTCCCCCCTGTCTGCCAGATACTCCTTCTCCTGATGCGTAAGCGATTGATAGCCCCAGCCCGGCCGGGTGAAAAGCGCCGACAGCAACAGCATCAGTGAAACCTTGCAGAAGCTTGTTTTCTTCACGGCAATACCTCCTGAAGGGCGAAAAAGAATCATGAAAACATCGCTTTGTAAAAAGCGGTTCAACCATGCCACGGCATGATTTTTCATGCAATCCTATTTTGCGATAAGTCCAT
>DYRD01000178.1 GCA_020718905.1 Syntrophus aciditrophicus
GCGCGAGAACAAACGCCAGCACCAGCGGCGGTGTTTCGAATTTCATCTTTTTGAGCAGATATCCGAGAATCCCGAATCCGAACATGAACATGACATCCGTCATGCTGTACGCCACGGAGTAGGAGCCGAGTATGCAGAAAATCACGATTGCCGGAAAGAGGTAATGGTAGGGAATCTTGAGGAGCTGCACCCAGAGACCAATCAGGGGCAGATTCAACACAAGCAGCATGACGTTGCCTATGTACATGCTGGCGATAACCCCCCAGAAGATATCGGGACTCTGCGTCATCAAAAGCGGCCCCGGCGTCACCCCGTGCAGGATCAGCGCCCCGAGCAGAAGAGCCATCACCACGTTTGCCGGAAGCCCCAGCGTCAAAAGTGGTATAAACGCCGCCTGTGCCGCCGAATTGTTGGCCGCCTCCGGCGCCGCTACCCCTTCTATCACCCCCGTGCCGAATCTCTCCGGGTACCTGGAGAAACGCTTCTCAACCGCGTAGGCAACAAAGGACGACAGAACTGCCCCCCCTCCGGGTAGAATCCCCAGAAAGAAACCAATCAACGAACCCCGCAGGATCGCCCACCTTGACGCAATCCAGTCGGCCGCAGTCGGGAGCAGACCCTGCACCTTGTTCGTCATGACATCGCGTTCAATGTCCTGCTCGAGGTTCTGGAATATCTCGGACATCCCGAAGAGCCCCATGATCATCGGCACCAGGCCGATGCCATCGAGCATTTCCGTCATCCCGAAGGTAAACCGCGCGGAACCGGAAACGCTGTCGGTACCGACCGTCCCGAGGATAACACCGAAGAGCGCCATCATGATCGAGCGCACCATCGACGTCGATGTAAGAAAGCTCAGAGCGACCAGCCCCATGCACATCAGCGAGAAATACTCCGGCGGCCCGAACTTGAGCGCGAAGGTGGCAAGCGGCGGCGCCATGATGGTCAGGCCGATCAACCCCAGCGTCCCGGCGATAAACGACCCGAACGCGGCGATTCCCAGCGCCCGGCCTGCCTTTCCCTGGCGGGCCATCTGGTATCCGTCCATGCAGGTCATAACCGAGGCGGCCTCGCCGGGAATGTTGACGAGGATGGACGTCGTCGAACCGCCGTACATCGCCCCGTAGTAGATGCCGGCCAGCATGACGATTGCCGTTACCGGCTGGACATGAAGCGTTGCCGGCAGCAGGAGCGACATGGCAGCCGTAGGGCCCAGGCCCGGCAAAACGCCGACCAGCGTTCCGATCAGACAGCCAAGAAAGGCATAAAGGAGGTTGACGGGCTGGGTTGCAACCGAAAACCCGTGCATCAGTTGATAAAATATGTCCATATCGCTCCCTGCGGAAGACGCAATCCCAGAAATCTCACAAAAAGAACCCAGATAAACGCCATGGTTAGAACGGCTGCAAGGACGACCCGTCCCCAGCCGATCGGTTTGAGCACCCGGAACATGAAGATCAGAAGCAGCAACGTGACAGGGATAAAACCGATACGCTCCCACAGAAGCACTCCGGCCACCAGAACGACATTCACGAGGAGGATTTTCAGGATATCGCCCTCTTTGAAACAGGACAGGGAGCAGTCGTTGCCGAAAATTGTCTGCGAGAAGGCAACCAGGGCAAGCACACCGAGTAGAACCGCCGCCCCGAACGGGATAAAGCCCGGGCCGGGGCTGACAAGAGTGCCAACCCCAAGCCTGCGAGCTTCATACGCTACCAGGGATGCCAGGGCAAACCATAGTATATTTGTGATTAAATAAGCTTTTTTCATTTATTTCTTGATGTACTGTTTTACCTGAACTCCCGCCTCGGTATAGGCTTCAGCCCAGTATTTGCCAAAATCGGCGCTGTTCTGATAGAGCACCGGCATTTCGTACCTGCCCATCGCCGCCAGAAACGCCGGGTCGGCAAGAGCCTTGTGGAAGGCGTCGTGAAGCAGCTTGACGCGGTCGGCGGTCATCCCCTTCGGCCCGACGATCCCGATCGGCGAGCTGTGGATTACACCGTAACCGAGCTCTTTTACCGTCGGGACATCGGCGTACTTCTTGATGCGCCCGTCATTGTAAGTGGCAAGGAGTTTCAGTTTCCCGGCATCGACCAGCGGAATCCAGCCGGACGTTGTCGAGATGAAATCGACATGGCCGCCCAGCAGATTGGCGGAGGATTCCTGATCGCCCTTGGAAGGCAGATGGTTGAATTTAACGCCCGCGTTGGTCGCCATCTCCTCGGCGGCAATATGTCCGCCGGTGCCGATTCCGGAGGCCATGTACGAGGCCCGTCCGGGGTTCGCCTTGGCATACTCTATCAGTTCTTTCAATGATTTGAATTTGGAATCCGGTTTGACGAGTATCCCGTAGAGATAGCCGCCAACGCGGATGATCGGGGTAACATCCTTGACCGTGTCAAACGAAAGCTTGTTGATGAAGGAGGCGCGATGCAGACTCGTCACCACGACAGCCAGCGTGTAACCGTCCGGCGCCTTGCTGACAATGGAGCCTACCCCGACAGCCCCGCCTCCGCCGCCCTTGTTTTCGACAATAACCGGCTGTCCAAGGATGTTTTTCATCGCATCGGCAAGCGGCCGGATGATGACATCTGTCGCCCCGCCGGCCGGATACGGAACAATCAGGGTAATCGGTCTGTCCGGAAACTTCTCGGCGGCGCCAATTCCGGCAAACGCCAAAAGCATCCCCATCGAAAGCAGAACAACCAGAACACGTTTAATCTTTTTCATTTTTCTTCCTCCCGTTTCAAAATTGTTTGCGCCTGCATAACGCACACGCGTTTCTATTTTCTTTCCACGGCCATGTCAACTACCAATAAGTTCCTTTCGAGGAATGACCGCTTCCGGCAGGAGACAACATCCAAGGCCCCGGCGGATCTCGACAGTTATTCTGCAACTCTGTCCATTGAATTGATTGAATTGATTGAATTGATAAGACATTGCCTTTCATCGGTCGGAGTATAGGGGGGCTGTTTTGGCTTGTCAAGAAATATTTTGCGGCTGTTTTACA
>DYRD01000179.1 GCA_020718905.1 Syntrophus aciditrophicus
AATCTGATCTACCCGGTCCTTGCCGGAATCGCGGCGGCGCTTCTGTTTTTATAGGGGAGTTCCGGGACAATTTACTGAATTATTTTCAAAAGAGGTAATTGCAAAACGTGTTGTCATGCCCGAATGCTTTTATCGAGCATCCATGATTTCAAATGGTTACAACGTTGATTATGAACATTAAACTTCGTTTTCCCGCCAGAAACCTCGCGGGAATGACAGAACAGGGAGTTTTGCAATTTCCTCAAAACACTATAATTAAGTAAACTGTCACCGGAATTAACCACGATGGGTGTCAGACCCGGAAACATAGAAAGGCGGGGCGCCAATCGCACCCCGCCTTTATGGAACTCTACACAACTGTTATTACTCCGGCAACAGTATATGCCAAAGTCGTCATACCGGCGAATGCCGGTATCCAGAATGAATTTAACTGGATGCCGGATATGGTCCGGCATGACATTATATATCTTTAGTTGCCGGAGTCATAATATCGAATCGTTATTTTTTCGGCGTCTTGTCCTCTTTTTCTACCTTTACCGGAAGGACAGGATGCTTTTCAACCCAGTTTTCCTGGGTGAAGTTCAGATTTCCCGGCTTGAAACCCCTCGCAATTGTTCCATCCTTGAACCGGCCGCTCCCCAGCATGATCGGGTCGCCCTTGTAGCCCAGCTCTTTCCAGTTCATACGACCGCCGCCCAGGTGGCAGTCGCCGCAGGTCAGGGCATTTTCTTTGGGAACGACTTCGTGCGTCTGGCCTATCCAGGAGACGGTTTCGACAAACTGGTACTTGCCGCTGAACGGCAACCCCGAACCCTTTGCCCCATCCTCCAGCGCCCGCACCCAGTCTTTATGTTCCCAAAGCCCCTTGTAATTGCTGAAGGGCAACAGGTAGGAAAACCTGGAATCGGCGGGCTGAACACTTTTATATTCCTTGAAGGGATATATTTTGGCGCCCTGGAGCTGGATGGAACCATAGGGGGCCTCCAGCGCCACCGGCGCCTTCATGTCCACAATCTTGTCGCCCTTCATGTAACGATTGATAGTGCCGTCATACCAGCGATAGACAGGCGTGACATTGCGGGCCCATGTGAAACTCCCCCGACCGTCGTTAAAGGTCGGCTTACCCGCCATCGGGGGCAATTTGAGACCCTTGCCAACCGTCGCATAATCCCAGCTCATCAGGGTTGGTTTTCCCCGTCCATAGGAAGGGATATGGCAGGTCTGACAGGCAACCGTCTGCAAGTGGATATTGATGATGACGCCATTGCGCGATTTGAGGTGCGGGGCATTCTTGCCGCTGTGGCAATCCTCGCAGTTTGTCCGACCGTCGAAGGTCGCCATCTGCGTGGAAGCGCCAGAAATGCGGTGGTCCTTCGCGACGTGACAGGTCTGGCAGACAAAGCCCTGCCCCCCCTTCGCCTTGGCGGCCATATGGACGTCGAGACTCTTGTCGGCATTATTCAGCGACGAATCGAGCGTACCGTGCTTGACCCCGTCATCCCCGCCACCCACATAATGGCAGGCGCCGCAGTTTTTGAGGGCAGGAAGAGCGACACTCTGGGCGGCCTTCGTCAGATCGGCAAACTCGCTTACTTCACTGTCCTCCCTGCCGTAATCGCCTTTCTGGGCATGGCAGACAAGGCAGTCAACCCTGGTTTTATCCTTAAGGTCAAACGTGCTGTCCTTCCATGCATAGCTGGGATGGCACTCAGCGCAGTGACCACGATTCAACTGATTGGGCCCGCCTTCCACATTGACGCAGAACCCGTTGATCATATTTGTTTTGCCGTATTCCACCTTGCTGTGCTCGTAACCGCGCACATGGCCTTTGGCGGGTCCCTTCCATGTCCAGTGGCTGGTTTTCATGAAATCGGCGGCCTGTTTTTCATGACACTCCAGGCAGGCCTTTGTGACGCTGGGTCCATCCTTAAACGGCCCTGTGATGAGTTCGGCGTGATTCTGCCCGGCAAAAACCGGAAACGGACCAAGACTCAAAGCAGCGATTACCGTCACCAATATCGACTTGACACCCTTCATACCCTCTCCTTTTTTTCTGCACGCTAACAGGCAAACCTGACGCCGGGCTGCCAGGCAGATTAGAACAGACGCAATCATCATAATCATATTGCCCGGGACAAACGCCGGCCGGTGGATGTCTTTGCAGACTCGACCCCACCCGTCATTTGTCCCGCTTTTTGGGGTTTAAATCAGCACCCGGCCGTCTTGCGGAAATAGGTGACGATATTTTTACCATCCTCGGTCTTGTACTTGCACCGGATCTCGTCGCCTTCCCCGATGCGGTGATCCTTGAACTTGTCAAGGGTTTCATCGTCGTTGACGATCAGGACCACTTCCTTTTGCGTATCGTTGTCTTTCAGTGTCACGGTTGCCGTCTTCGCATCCTTGCCGGCCATCTCGAGTTTGGTGATCGTCCCGACCATTTTATTATCCGCGGCGCTGGCAACCCCACTGAGAATAAGCAGGCACAAAGCCGAAATCAAGAGGAACGCCATTGGCAACACTATCCTTTTTTCATGTCTTACTGCTTTCATAATTTTCACTCCTTCTGTTTTTTTGTTGGTAAAATTCCCTGGGAACGGGAATCATTCCCCATGAACGATTCCCTTCCCTGAATATCATCAATCAAAGGAGCCAATTGCAAAAGTCCCTGTGCGTCATACCGTCGAAAGCGAAGCTTCATGTTCATAAAGACGGTATCCAGTATTTTCAATATCTTCTGGACCCCGGCTTTCGCCGGGGTGACGGATATGCTTATTTTGCAATTGGCTCAAAGAACATGATTAAAAATGAACCTCAAACGTTGCGTAAAGATCCTGGGCCGTCTTCATCGGAGCGGTCATTTGTGCATTCATCGGATTGTCGAGCTCGGTTATCTTTACCGGGGCGCCCAACCAACTGTTGCTCCCGGTGTAGTCAAAATCATAGTACTGGTAGCCAATCCGGAAGAATGTCTTGCTGAAGAACGAAGAGATCGGCTTCA
>DYRD01000066.1 GCA_020718905.1 Syntrophus aciditrophicus
TGATTTGGAGAAGAGTGGCTGGACGCATCCGGCCTTCTTAAACCCCATCCCCACCTCGCCCCTTGAAGGTGAGGGAGTTTTTTCGATGCTTGAGCAGGCGGCTTCCGGCATGATGGTTCTGGCGCAGTCTGCGTACCCGCCGCCTTCTTCGTCTCCACTCCGGGCGGAGGGGTTTTCCCGAAAAAGAGACAAAAGAAGGCGGAAGGACTTTTTTCAGGTGTATTTTTTTCTGATGGCGGCGCTCAGGCGGTCAACGAGCGCGACGGTGATGATGATGATGATCATGATCGTTGTTACGTCCTTGTTTTCGTAGGATCGGAGCTTGTCGAACAGATAGACGCCAATTCCGCCCGCGCCGGTAAAACCGAGAATGGTCGCCGCACGGACATCGGATTCGAAGCGATAGAGAATCATGGAGACAAAAAACGGCGAGATTTGCGGGATAACTGCGTAGCGTATCACCTTGAACGGCCCGGCGCCGGTTGCGGCCAGGGCGGTGACTGGCTCACCCTGAATGTTCTCTATTCCTTCGGAAAAGAGCTTGGTCAGCACCCCCGAGGTGTGAACGGCAAGGGCGAGTATCCCCGGCATCGGGCCGAGTCCCACGGCGGCAACGAAGATCAGCGCCCAGACGAGTTCGTTGATCGACCGGGACAGATTGGCAAGAAAGCGGGTAGCCATGTAGATCGTTTTCCGGATTACCGTATCGAGCGGGCGGTGTCCGGGAAAGATGATCTCCAGTGTGTTGCGCGAGGCGAAAAATGAGATGGGAAACGCGATGATAACGGACATGATCAGTGCCAGAAACGCCATCTGCACCGTCTCAACCATCAATACCAGGTATTTGACAATGTTCGGGACACTGCCTGACGGAGGAAAGAAGCCGCTGTTTTTAATCTCCGGATTGCCGCCGATATAGACGATCATGTTGCGCCATCCGTCGAGCAGCAGCTTTATTCCCATCTCCGTTGAGCGCCAGCTCCAGACGATAAGCAGCACGAAAACGAAAAGGAGCGCCAGGTTGTACGCCCGAAACGGGTTGGTTTTCTGTTTTATCTCAGCAATATTCATTTGATTTCCAATAAATGGCCGGGGATGTCTTACCGCATCCCCGGCGACAGGGGTAACAACCGCCTATTTTTTTGCCTTCAGTTTTTCCTTCACATCGATGAGCTCCCGGATGGCGTCATAGACGGCATCGTTCGTATCGGCATACCCCTTGATCTTCAACATCTCGAGGCCTGCCGGATCTTTGTAGGCAAGGAAGGCGTCCTTGAGCGCCTTTTTCAGCGATGCGGGCAAATCCTTGCGGGCGGCCATCGGAGAGCCGGGGATCATATTTGATTTCCAGATGATTTCAAAATCCTTATCCGAATTCCACTCCTTGCCCTCGCCACGCGCCAGGTCCAGATCGTTGGTCGAGGCGCCGTCCACCTTGCCTGATTTTACCGCTATGATCGACGCCGCGTGACTCCCGGAGTAGATCACCCGTGAAAAATAGTTTTCCGGGTTTATCTGCATGTCTTTGTAAAAATAAACCGACGGCACGAGGGTTCCGCTGGTCGAGTTGGGGTCGGTAAAGGCCCAGGTCCGGCCTTTAAGTGCAGCCATGCTTTTCAGCCCTGACCCCTTTTTGGTGATGATCAGACCGTAATACCCGGCGCCTTCATCCCCCACCTCGATGACAAGCGCCTCGGCATTCGCCCGTTTCGCCGCCTCGACATAGGATTTGGGACCAAAATAGGCGAAATCGATATGTTTGAACTGCATCCCGGTGATTACCCCTGCATAGTCGGTCGCCACCTTGACGTCAATCGGTACGCCGAGAGTTTTTTCGAGGTACTGCACGAGGTTTTTCGCCCGTTCGGTCACGTTGGACGTTGAATCGGTCGGAATGATCCCGAAGATCAGCTTTTTCGGCCAATCGGCCGGGGGCTGGGCGGAAAACGCCGTTCCCGTTACAAGTGTCGCCAAAAGTACTACCGCCATGCACGCCTTTTTCAACATAAACTCCTCCTCATTGTTTCGTTTGGTTGTGTAAAATTGCCTGCGCTTACCTCTGCTGACTTATCGTGTTTGTTTCACTCCGTACGATCGCGACACCGGAGCGGGTTTTCTGAATCGCCGCTTATCTCATGCATCGTAAACAACTTCGGCGGCAACAGGAAATACCGACCCATGAGCGCCGAAAACAGACTCATTCTCCCGGGAGCCGTGGTAGATGTCGGCGATGGTATCGTTGTCAAGCCCCTCCGGTTTCCCGTCATAGACGATCCGGCCTCCGTTCATCCCGATCACCCGGTTGCAGTACCTCCGGGCGTAGTCAAGCTGGTGCAGATTGGCAATCACGGTAAGACCGTACTGTCGGTTGATGCGCTGGAGCGTATCCATAACCCCCTTGGCGCTGACCGGATCGAGCGACGAGATCGGCTCGTCGGCAAGGATAACCTCCGGATCCTGGGCCAAAGCCCGGGCAATCGCAACGCGCTGCATCTGCCCCCCCGAAAGCCGGTCGCACCGCTGAAGCGCCTCTCCCTCAAGGTTGACTGCCCGCATGTACTCGTAGATCTGCACGTACTGATCATGACGATAGTACTTGACGGCGGCCTGTAGCGGGTTCATCTTCCGGAGCATCCCGCCGGCGATGTTATCGAGTACGCTCGAACGCTTGACGAGATTATACCCCTGAAAAATCACCCCGATACGGGAGCGGAGATCCTTCAAAGCGGAATTCCGGATATTGTGCAGATTCTTATCAAAAACCCGCATCTCCCCGCCGAATATTTTGACGTTGCCGTTGATCGCCATCAGCAACGTTGATTTGCCGACGCCGGACGGGCCAATGATGCTGATAAACTCACCCTTGGCGACTGTCAGATTGACATCTTCCAGAACAACCCGATCCCCGTAACCGAGCTTGACATTTTCAGCAGAAATCCCGTTCATGCATTCCCTCCTCAGTTTGTATTCTCATCAGAGGCAATAAACACCATTCCCGCGCTCCGACGAACACCTTATAGTCGGCATATATTGCATATTGATGTATGGTTGGTTAATTTGTAATGAATTCCAGACAGGCGGCGTTCACCGTGAGGCATCTGGCTGTCGATGGCCGCCGGCTGATTTCAGTAAGGGTTACAACAAGAGATTAAAAGACATATTCCAGCCGCAAACCAAGCGCGGTCTGCTGCGACCAGACCTCCACCCCGTAGTCAAAGCTGAAATCCTGCTCCAGCAGTTCGTTGTAGAGACGATGGGCGCCGGTCGTCCGAATGTTCAGATAGCTCATCTCCAGCACCGCAGCGAGATTTTTCCCGACAGGCGCTCTTGCGCCGCCGGCAATGAACCACGCGCCACCCGTTGTCTTATCGTAAGTCAGGCGATAGCCTGCGCGCAACATGTGGTGGTCTTCGTTATTGGCACGGACATGGGCGCGGTAACCGAAAAGAAAGAGATACGGACGCATCCCGGAGGCGGTTTTTCCCCATTCATATTTCGCCCGGAAACCCAGAAAATAGAGCTGGTACTCCTGACGGAAATGAAGGGAGTTTCCGGGTAGAGGGACGGGATCGTTCGAAGGAAGGTACTCCCATTGGGTTCCATCATGCACCATCATGTTGAAGCGCTGCCACTGAAAGCCGATCACCGGCCTGATGTCCATGGAGGAAGGAAGCCCCAGCCAGTCTGCGATTTTGAGATCGATGTCGCATCGCGCCTGGATGCTGGGCTCCATGCTCGAGCGGGAGACGGAGTATGTGGTCAAACGGTCAGGCCGGGATTCGTCTTCCCAGTCCGAATCCCGCATGTCCCCGTCCGTGTTCTGCGTCACATTGGTCAGCAGGCGGCCGCCCAGGGAGCAACGCGAAAATTCCCGCCTCAATTCCACCCCTCCCCACCATGTGTTGATGGGAAACTCGAGGCGGCTGAGCGGCGAATAGGACATTAAAAAGGGGTTGCCGAATTCATAACTGGTATGGCTGTTGCCGATAGTGCGCTCCAGAATGGCCGCAACTTGCCATGGGCGTTCTTCAGACGCGGGCATCCCGTCTTGCGCCGCCGCATTCGCCGTCAGAAAAACGAATAAGACGAAAATTGCCGGAAGCACAGCGCCATTTCCCCGCGTTTTAAACCAGTTCCGCCCTGTCCGCGGTTTCAATTACACGGTCTCCAGCAAAGAGGCGCAGGAGGCTTCACCGCCGAGGGCGCGCTCCTGTTTTACCGCGAACGGAAGATGCTCAAGGACATCCCGGGCCGTTATCCCGTCTTCCCCTTTTTCGGCAGCGGCCAGGTCAGCGGCAATTCCGTGGAGAAAGACCCCCTTGCGCACCGCCTCGGCAAGCGGCATCCCCTGCCCGACCATCGCGGCAATGGTTCCGGTCAGCACATCGCCCACACCGGCTGTCGCCATTCCAGGGTTGCCGCTCATGTTGACAAAAACACGGCCTTCCGGCGTGCCGATCAGGGAATGGGCGCCTTTCAACACAATAAATGCACGCAGATTTCGGCATGCCTCCTGAAGAACGGCGACTCGGTCTGCTTCTATCTCCCGGACGGATCGCCCGGTCAGACGCGACATCTCCCCCGGATGGGGGGTCAGGACTGTCGGCGCCGGCCGATTGCGAATCAGCTCCGGATGGCCGGCCACGGCCGTTATCCCGTCGCCGTCAAGGAGGAGCGGTTTTTTCACCGCGGACGTCAATTCCTGGACAAGCTGCCCGGTTTCCTCGTCAACGGAAAGGCCGGGGCCGATCACGACCATATCGACTTTTTCGGCAAGCGCGAGCAGCGACGCACCGTTTTTTCGGGAGATGGATCCCGCATCTGTCTCTTTCTGCGGGACGAACACGATCTCGCAGCCATTTGCAGCAATAAACGGGACGATCGAGGCCGGAGCGGCAAGGCGGGCATATCCTCCGCCGGCCTTGAGAAACGACATTGCGCTGAAATACGGTGCGCCGTAATATCCGGGGGCGCCGGCCACAAACAGCACGTCGCCAACCGATCCCTTATGGGCGGTACTCTCCCTCGCCGGAAGCGGCAGCCACCCGTTCGTTTCAATCATGATTTCATCGTCTTCGTAGAGGGAGGGGGGAAATGAGATATGCGTCACGGCAAGTTTTCCGCAAAGCTCGAAGCCGGGATAGAGCATGTTGCCGATCTTCGGCAGGCCGAATGTCACCGTATGGGCGGCACGGACGGCCGTCCCCAAAACCGATCCGGTGTCGCCGTTTACGCCGGAAGGGATGTCCAGGCTGAGCACCGGCTTATTGCTCCGGTTGACGAGCGCAATCACATCCCTGTAAATTCCGGCCGGCTCACGGGCAAGACCGGTGCCGAAAATGGCATCGACGATCCCGTCCATACCGGATGCGGCCGCCTCGATTGCCGCCGCGTCCGTCACCCGTTCCATTGCAATCGGCATGCGGGAGATGATCTCGAGGTTGCCCTTTGCCGCTCCCCCAAGCCGTTCGGGATCTCCGACAAAGAAAACATGGGGAATTCCGCCGTTGGAATGGATATGGCGGGCAACAACCAGACCGTCTCCCGCATTGTTTCCCGAACCGCATAAAACGGCATACCTTTTCCCTCTTGCCCCCCATTCCCGCGCCAGAACCTTAAACGATGCAAGTCCGGCATTTTCCATCAATATCTGGTCGGGAATCCCGAATATGTCAATGGCGTTTTTATCCATCGTCCGCATCTGAGCAACACTGCTGATTTTCATTCCCAATCCTCCAGAAAAATATAACTTGCCGAATACGCCCGTTCATTGGGCGGGTAAACCGTTTATTAAAACGTCAAAACGTCCCCGGATACTTGCCTCCATCAATCAACAGATTCTGTCCGGTGATAAAGCCGGCGTGCACGCTGCATAAAAAGGCGCAGCAATCGCCGAATTCCTCGGGTCTGCCGAATCGCCCCGCCGGATTGTCGGCCATTCTGACTTTTCGCATTTCCTCGTATGCCAGATCCTGCGTCTTCGCCAGCGCCTCCGTGTAAGATCTCTGTCGGTCGGTTTCAAAATCCCCGGGAAGCAGGTTGTTGATCGTCACGTTGTAGGGAACGGTTTGCCGGGCTAACCCCGCGACAAAACCGGTGAGGCCGGAACGGGCGCCGTTGGAAAGTCCAAGGATGCTGATCGGCGCCTTGACCGCGCTTGACGTTATGTTCACGATCCTCCCGAAGCGACGGGAGATCATCCCGTCAATCGTGTCCCGGATCATGAATATTGCGCCAAGCATGTTGCTGTTCAAAGCGGCAATCCACGCCTCCCGATCCCAGTCGCGGAAATCGCCGGGGGGCGGTCCGCCGGAATTGTTGACAACGATGTCCGGCTCAGGACAGGCGGCAAGAACAGCCCTCCTTCCCTCATCGGTATTGATGTCAACGGCGACCGCCTTCACATCCACTCCCGTCGCGGCGGCTATCTCTGCGGCCGCTGCCGTGAGCCTGTCACGCGTGCGGGCAACAATCGTCACATCGACACCCTCTTTCGCAAGCGACATCGCGCACGCACGCCCCAGTCCGGAGCTTGCGCCGCCGACAATCGCCCTTCTGCCTTCCAATCCGAGTTCCATGAGCAATTCCCCCTTATCACAAAATTTTCCCAATAAATACGCCAAACTGAGTATTGTCACGTTCAGGGCGCCCCGACAACGCGCACCGGTGGAAGTATAATCCAGGATAACTGCGGAGTCGAGTTATTTCCCCCGATACGCGCAATAAACTAAAGCGGACTGACGCCCTCAACCCATTTTCTCAAATGACCGTCCGCCATCCAAAAACTCCCTTCCAAGCCATCCATCTTGTTAACATTTTCTACCATATCCGATAATTTTCTTGTTTTTTATGCAGGAGTTGAGGACTAAGTCACTAAAAAGCGGTGGTCATCACAGCAATAATTGTGGAAAATGGACGGCCAATCGGTTATAAGCGCCATCCTGCGACAGGCATAAATCAGGATAAAAACATGAGCATGGAACCCCTGCGCCGCAAGATGCAAACAGGCAAAGAAGACTATTTCGCAACGAGGACGATATGGAAAAAATAAAGGTGGTAAATCCGGTGGTGGAGATGGACGGGGATGAGATGACCAGGGTCATCTGGTCTTTGATCAAGGAATATCTTATTTATCCGTGGCTCGACATTGACTTGAAATATTACGATCTTGGCATACAGAACCGTGATGCCGCCGGCGATCAGGTCACAATCGCCGCCGCCGAGGCGACCCTGCGGTACGGCGTTGCCGTCAAATGCGCCACGATTACCCACGACGAGGCGCGGATGAAAGAGTTTGGTTCGCCTTCCATGCTGCGCTCCCCGAACGGCACGATCCGCAACATTCTCGATGGAACCATTTTCCGCGAGCCGATCATCTGCAGGAACGTCCCCCGGCTGGTGCCGCACTGGGACAAACCGATCATCATCGCCCGCCACGCCTTCGGCGATCAGTACAAGGCGAGCGAAATCCAGTTCAAGGGGAGAGGGGCGCTCCGCCTGATCTTTGTCCCGGAAGATGGAAGCCCGGCCATAGCCAAAGAGGTTTTCAAAACAACGGGCGACGGCATTGCGATGGCCACCTACAACACCGACGAGTCAATCGCCGGATTTGCCCGCGCCTGCTTCAACTACGGATTGAATCGCAAATACCCTGTTTATCTGTCCACAAAAAACACTATCCTCAAGATATACGACGGTCGCTTCAAGAGCATCTTCCGGGAGATATACAACGCCGAATTTGCCGGCAAATTCAAGCGCGCCGGCCTCACCTACGAACACCGCCTGATCGACGACATGGTCGCCTCCAGCATGAAGTGGAGCGGCGGTTATCTCTGGGCCTGTAAGAACTACGACGGCGACGTCATGTCCGATCTCGTCGCCCAGGGGTATGGATCGCTGGGGCTGATGACCTCCGTGCTGATGAGCCCGGATGGGAAAACTTTCGAGGCGGAGGCGGCGCACGGCACCGTTACCCGCCACTACCGGGAACATCAGGCAGGCAGGGCTACCTCCACCAACCCGATCGCCTCGATATTTGCCTGGACGCGCGCCCTCATCCGCCGAGGCGAGCTCGACGGCGCCCCCGATGTGATCAGATTCGCAAAAACGCTGGAGAGCGTCTGCGTCGATGCGGTCGAATCAGGCCACATGACAAAAGACCTGGCGCTGCTTATCGGCGGTAATCAGGCATGGGAAACGACGAATCAGTTTATCGACACGCTCGCAGCCAATCTGCGCCAGCGCCTGCAGAACTCCCCTGATTCCTCGCCGCATACGCGCTATTAACCCGGTAAACACAACTCCATGAAGTCATTTCCGCAAAACAGCCCTGTAAATGAGGGCGGCGGCGGCATCTTCGGATAGATCGTCCGTATTGACAACCATGTCGGCGCACGCCCGGTAGAGGGGCTCCCGCTGGTGCAGCATCCTTCGCACCTCCTCACCGCTATCCAGGCCGGACAGGGAGGGGCGATTATCCGAACTCGACGAGTCTTTTCCCATTCTTGACTCGATGGTTGCCGCGGAGGCGCAAAGCCAGACCAGCATGCCGTTTTTCTTCAGGCATGCCACATTTGCCGGATCAAGCACAGAGCCTCCACCGGTCGCGATAACCATGCAATCTTGAGAGACGATCCCCTCGATCACGGAGCGCTCCCGGTCGCGAAAGGCCGCCCACCCCCCGTCGGCAACAATGTCCGCAACCGTCTTTCCTGCTTGCAGGCAGACCAGCTCATCCGTATCCAAAAAGGAACGTCCGCTCATTCTTGCAAGCAGCCTGCCGACAGAGGTCTTCCCCGTGCAGCGGTATCCGGTAAGAACGATGTTCATCGGTACAGCCCTGCCAGCGTTTTCCAGAAACCCGGGAAGGATTTTCCTGTGCACGCCTCGTTTTCGATCTCCATCCCCGGCGCGAGGAGCCCCAGGATCGCAAAACTCATCGCTATCCGGTGGTCGTTCCAGGTCTCTATCCGGGCGCCGCGGGGAGCCCCCCCCTCAATGATCAGACCATCGGAAAGCTCTTCGGCGCCGATGCCGGTTTTGCGAAGCTCCGCGGCCAGCGCCGCGATTCTGTCGCTTTCTTTCAGGCGCAGATGACCGATATTGCGGATGATGCTCCTGCCCGACCGCACCGCGCAGAGAACCGCGAGCGATGGGACAGCATCGGGCATGCCGTCCATATCGAATTCCATTTCGCCCCCCGGCATCTCTCCCCCGGCAACGTCGATGCGGTTATTCCCGCGTCTGACAGTGCAGCCGAGATCGGCCAAAAGCCCGAGAAAACCGATATCGCCCTGGCGCGTCCGCGGATCGATGTTCTCTACGCTGATACGTCCTTTCAAGAGAGCCGCCGCAAGAAAAAAGTAGGAGGCGCTCGAGGCATCCCCTTCAATCATGAATTCGCGTCCCTGGTAGAACTGTCCGCTTTTGACGAAATAACGGCCATCGCCGTCTCTCTCTGCCTTTACCCCAAACGCGCCCATCGTGTCGATGGTCAGGCCGATATAGGGGAGGGAAGGAATCCTTCCTTCCAGGACAACGGTCACATCGCCTTCGGCGTAAGGGGCGGCAATCAGAAGCGAGGAGACATACTGGCTGCTGCCGATATCATGCAGAACGACCGTCCCGCCCTGCAGACCACCCCCCTCGATCCTTGCCGGCGGGCAGCCTTTTGCGTCCTGCGTATGAATGACCGCGCCGAGGGAGGCCAGGGCATCGAGCAGCGGTTTCAGCGGTCTCTCCCGGAGCCGCCCGTCGCCAGTCAGGACAAACGGACCGGCGCCCAGCGAGAAGATACCCGTCAGCAGACGCAGCGCCGTCCCGTTGTTGCCGAGATGTATTTCTTTGAGAGGGCTGCACAGCACACCCGACGTTCCCCGTATCGCCATGTCCCTGCCGCTCTGCACGATTTCCACTCCCGCCATCCGGAGTGCATCGGCAAAAACAGTCGTATCATCGGCGACAAGAACATTCCTGAGAAGCGAATCCCCCTTCGCCAGGGCGGCAACCGCAATCGCCCGCTGCGTGAGGCTCTTCGATCCCGGCAGGCGGACCGTCGCATCCAGTTTTTCCAGCGGTCTGACGGCTATCATTGCGGCATCCCCCCCTCGACGCCCATGGGATAGGAACCGAGAATCTTGAGGAAGGCAGCGCGTTCCTTAAGTTCCCGCAGACAGCGCCCCGTTTTTTGATCCTCGACATGACCGACAAAATCGGCAAAAAAGAGATATTCCCACAACCGCTCCTTCATCGGCCATGATTCGATTCTGGTCAGGCTGATCCCCGCTTCGGCAAAGGGGGCAAGTGCGTGCTGCAGGGCGCCTGGGGCATGGGCCGTCCCGAAAAGAACGGATGTCTTGCTTTTTTCGATATTTGCCTCCTCATGGCGCTCCGGCCTCTGCCCGATAACGAAAAAACGGGTCGTGTTAAGGGGGCTGTCTTCGATCCCCCCGGCCAGTATCGCAAGTCCGTAGCAGTCGGCGGCAAGACTGCTTCCGACTGCCGCCCCGCCTGGTTCGTCATGAGCCCTCCGGGCCGCTCCGGCAGTGCTTTCCACCTCGATCAGCAAGACGCCGGGGAGTTGCCTGCGCAGCCACTGCTGGGATTGCGCCAGCGCCTGGGGATGGGAGTAAACACGTTTTATATCGGCCATATCGCTGCAATTGGAAAGCAGTGAGAGTCTTATCCGCAGAAAGAGTTCCGCCCTGATGACAAGGGGCGTTGCAATCAGGCGATCCAGGGTTGCCTTGACCGACCCTTCCGCGGAATTCTCGATAGGGACGATTCCCCAGTCGTTTTCCCTCTTTTCCACGGCGTTGAAGACATCGGCAATTGTCCCCTTCGGACAGGCGGGAATGCTGCTGCCGAAATGGGCCAGGGCAGCCTGGTGGCTGAACGACGCCTCCGGCCCGAGACAGGCGACGCTAACCGGCGCCTGAAGCGCCCTCGATGCGGAGATGATCTCCCGGTAGATATTCCGGAGAAAATGTCCCGGAAGGACCCCCGTCCTGTCTTCATTGATATTGCGGTAGATATTTTCTTCCTGACAGGGGTCGTAGATTTCCTGGCCTGCCTCTTTCTTGATTGCCCCGATCTGGAGCGACACGGTCGCCCGCTCGTCAAGCAATCCGGCGATGCTCTTATCCGTTGCCAGTATCTTTTCCCTCAGTGTGTTCATTGTTTCCGCATTCATTGCATCATCCCCGTTAGCGTTTCCCTGAGGATATCATCGTCGATGGCGGCATGCGCAAATGGCTTGCCAAGCCTGCTGATCATGATGTAATTGATTATTTTCCTGTCTTTTTTATGCACATCGTCCCGCGACTTCTTGTCGAGCGAAAGCTTTGCAATAACAGCATCGATTCCAATGTCTGCGGGAATCATGCAGGGAAGGCCCACCGCACGAATCGCGGAGATGATCCTTTCTCCTTCTTCGAATGGAAGACCGTGGAGTTTTTCGGAAAGTCGCGTCGCCGCCGTCATTCCTATTGCCACCGCCTCGCCGTGGGAAAGGACGAAACCGGACGCCGCTTCAACAGCATGACCGATCGTGTGCCCGAAGTTAAGGATGCGCCGCAGCCCTCCCTCCCGTTCGTCAAGTTCCACGATTCCCTTCTTTATTCGGCAGGATTCATGAATTATCCGTAACAGAAAGGAGACGTTTCGGAGTGCGTTCTCACTCGCGGCCTTTTCGATATCATACAGAAGAGCGGGGTTTTCGATGGCGCCGTATTTGATCGCCTCTGCCAACCCGCTCCGGAAAATCTCCTCCGGCAGCGTTTTTAGAAAATCGATATCGATGAAAACAGCCCTGGGCTGATGGAACGTCCCCAGCATGTTTTTTCCGGAAACGGCGTCAACCCCCGTTTTGCCGCCAATGCTGCTGTCAACCTGGGCAAGCAGGGTTGTCGGCATCTGAACAAAGGGAATCCCCCGCATGTAGATCGAGGCGGCAAAGCCGGTCATGTCGCCTATCACCCCTCCCCCGAGGGCGACAAGCAGCGTCTGTCTGTCCGCGCCCAGAGAGGTCAGGCAGGCGGCAATCGCGACCACCGATTCAATCGTCTTGTTCTCTTCTCCCGGCGGAAGGATGAACCTGTCTATCCGGAGCCCCGCCTTCTCCAGCGCCGCCTGCACCCTCTGGCCATGGAGCGCGTCAACGGTATTGTCCGTCACCACCACGCAGCGTCTATCAATTCCGCTTCTGGCAATTTCCATTGCTGCTTTCTCGAGGATTCCCTCCCCGACATGAATCCGGTATGAGTCGTCACGCCGGCCTTTAAGCGTTACCTTCAGCTCGTTCATCACAGCTTTCCAATCCCGTTTTGCATCGCCTCGTCCAGAATCCGCACCTCGTCCATAAGCCTGTAGAACACCTCGGGACGGAGCGACTGCGGCCCATCGGAAAGCGCCTTTTCCGGCTGAGGGTGTATTTCGATGATCGCCCCATGCGCGCCTGCCGCAACCGCCGCGCGGGTAAGTGGAATGATGTACTTCGCATGGCCTGCGGCATGGCTCGGATCGATGATGACCGGCAGATGGGTCAGCTCCTTGATGACGGGTACCGCGCTGATGTCGAGGGTGTTTCTGGTCGCCGTTTCAAAGGTGCGGATGCCGCGTTCGCAGAGAATAACACCGGTATTCCCACCCGAAAGAATGTATTCGGCGGACATCAGCAGCTCTTCGATCGTTGTCATCAGACCCCTTTTGAGCAAAACCGGTTTGCGGGACATGCCGATTCTCTTGAGCAGCGCGAAATTCTGGACATTGCGGGCGCCGATCTGAAACATGTCGCTGTAATCCTCGATCAGGTCGATATCCTTCGTGTCCATGACCTCCGTCACGACCGGCATCCCCATCTTCTCTCCGACATTTTTCAGTATCTTCAGCCCTTCTTCGCCCATCCCCTGAAAACTGTAAGGCGATGTGCGGGGCTTGAAGGCGCCTCCTCTCAGAAGCCGGGCCCCCGCCTTTTTCGCGATGTACCCGCATTCCATCATCTGCTCCTCGCTCTCGATCGAGCAGGGACCGGCTATAACGGCAAATCCAGGCCCGCCGATTTCGACATCCCCGACACGGACGACTGTATCCTGCTCATGAAACTCCCTGCCCGCGAGCTTGTAGGGCTTCAAAATCGGAACAATCCGCTCGACGCCGGGCAGAAAAGCGACCGACTTGAGCATGGAACGTCCCTCGTCGGTGCCGACTGCGCCGATGATCGTCCTTTCGACCCCCTCCGACACATGGGGTTTGTAACCGGCCGTCTCAATCCATGCCGTCACCTTGCCGATCTCTTCCTTTGTTGAATTTCGCTTCATCAAAATAATCATCTTTCACCTCTGCAATAAAAAAGGCCGTGGCGAGCCCGGCGCTCTTCCCACAGCCTTGAAAACAAAAAAGCCATGGGCAGCGACCTTCTGTCTGTCCATGGCTTGGTTAAGTTCGTTGTACGTCCTTACTTTTCCCTAAGCGGCAGGCAGACCGACCCGATAAAGCAATAAAACCGGTAACGATTATCGGAAAAGCCTTCGAACCTGCCCATGTCGTCCGCACCCTTTCAAAAAATTACTGCACCTTTAACGCGCCGCCTTAAAATCACAACTTTTACGCCTTGTCAAGACAATTCTACATGAATCATTTGACGGGAAGATGGGAAAGGAGCAGTTCCTGAAATTCCGAACAGGGGGAAATCTCCATGGTAATCCGGAGCA
>DYRD01000180.1 GCA_020718905.1 Syntrophus aciditrophicus
ATCAGCACAAGATAGATGCCGAACCAGACTGTGTCGAATTTGGCCGCCTCTACCAGGGGAACGACGATCGGGGCCGTCATGACGATCATGGAAAATCCGTCGATCAGACAGCCCAGAAGAAGGTAGAGAACCGACAGGATGAGGATCAGCATGTACGGGGAAAGGCCCATTTCGGTTACAGCTTTTGTCAGTGTCCGGGTGATGCCCATAAAACCGATGACGTTTGACAGATAGGCCGCGCCCATGACAATCAGCATGATCATGCTGCTCGTCTTGACGGCGCCGGTGAGGCTGACGCTGAAAACTTTCCAGTCGAGGCTTTTTGTTGCAAAGGCAAAGAAAAGCGCGCCGATGACCCCGAGCGCCCCGGCCTCCGTCGGCGTAGCCCATCCCATGTAGATGCTGCCGAGTACAAAAAGCACCAAAATGACGACAGGCATGATAGCCGGTAAAGCCCAAAGACGGTCTTTCCATGTGTGGCTTTCGTCGCCTCCAGGGGCCAGCTCGGGCGATATCAGGCAGCGCACGATGATATATCCGCTGAACATGAAGGCGATCATGAAACCGGGGATGAAGCCGGCGATGAAGAGTTTGCCGATGCTGACATCGCCGATGATTCCGTAAACGAGCATCATCATGCTGGGCGGTATCATGAAGCCCAGCGTCCCCGCGCCCGCCAGGGAGCCAATCGACAGGTTATGATCGTAGCCCCGTTTTTCCAGTTCCGGAATCGTGATCTTGCCGACGGTTGCGGTGGTTGCGGCGGAGGAGCCGCTGACGGCGGCAAAGAACGTGGAGGCGAGTATGTTGACGTGGATCAGCCTTCCCGGAATCGCGTCCATCCAGGGGGAGAGCCCCCTGAAAAGATTTTCCGATATTTTGCTGCGAAAGAGGATCTCCCCCATCCAGATGAAAAAGGGGAGCGCCATCATTGCCGAGCCGCTGGTGTTGTTCCAGGCGATGTTGGCAAGAATGGAGCCGAACGAAACGTCGGTGAAGATAAAAAAGCTTCCCATCCCGACCAGAAAAAGGGCGATCCCTATCCAGATCGAGCCTCCCAGGAAAAGGATCAGAAGGCCAACGATTACCGCGGAAACTGTGCCTGTCTCAATGTTCAAGAGTTTTCCTCACGATTGTTTTACCTTCCCAGCTCATCCGTTTCCTCCAGGATATTGAGACCTTCCGTATCGTTTTTCAGCATGGCTAAACCCTTCAGAAATTCTGACAGGAACTGAAGCATCAATAAAAATGAGCCAATGGGAAGAAATGCCTGCGGGATGGCAAGATAGGTTTCGGTGATCTGCATCGATTGTGTTTTATTGACTACCGAGTCCCAGAAAAAGACGAACGTGTGGTATGTAAGGCCGGCGCAAAACAGAACCCCGATAAAAGTACAGATCATGTTGTAGATGACCCGGCGTTTTCCCTGGAGAAAATGGATGATCACCATGACCCGGATATGACCCCTTTCGCGCAGCGTGTAGGCAAGGCCCATGAAGGTCAACATTGCCATCATGTAGCCCGCGTATTCGTCGGCAATATAGATGGTTTTGCCAAAAACGGATCTCATGACTATCTCGGCAATCGCGATAAAAAGGGCCGCCACAATGATGACCGCGGCCACCCCGCCGCTGAATCCGGAGGCCCGGTCAATGGCAATGATCAATTTTTTCATCAAAAACCTCGGTGAATCTCAATAATTTTCCAATAAACCGCCATGCCCGGTGCGGGCACAACGAACGATGAAAACGAAGTTTAATGTTCACAAAATTTCAGATACGGGGATACCGGGCAGGGGCACGGCATGCCGTGCCCCTGCAGAACCATGGCCGCTCATCATGGCTTCAGCGTTTGACCTTTTTCTGGAACTCGTCATAAATCTTTTTACCGTCCGCTGGCGCGCTTTTGAGCCATTCGGCACGGATGCTTTCGGTGATTTTTTCCAGCTCGCCGATCATTTTCGTGGACGGTTTTACCGTTTCAATCCCGTTTTTGTTGCTGATTCCTTCCTGCTCCTTGTCCCAGTTTTTAACATTCGCCCACATCGTTTTTTCCATCTCGCGGCCGATATTCACGAGCGCATCCTGCTGGGCCTTCGGCAGCTTGTTGAACGCCTTCAGGTTGACGGTGACCATATTCGTCGCGATGGTGATGTTGAGAGGTTCATAGTATTTCAAAACTTCCCAGAACTTGCCGTCAACGGCGGTCGGGGTCGAGGTCATAACGGAGTCGATAAGCCCCGTCTGCAGCGACGTATAAACCTCGCTGAACGGAAGGGCAAACGGCGTCGCGCCGACGGCTTCCATGACAAGGGCGCCGTTCTTGTCGTAGGTTCTCGTCTTCAAGCCCTTGAGTTCCTGAAGGGTGGTAATCTTTTTCTTTGTCCACAAACCGGCGCCGGGCCACGGGGCGATGTAGAGAATCTTCTGTCCCCACTTCTGGGCGCTTTTGTCGAAGTACGGCCGGGAGATGTCCAAAAGAAGCTTCAGCTCCTCCGAGTCTCTCACTAAAAATGGAAGGGTAACGATCTGAAAGAGTTTTTCATCGCCGGCCACTCCGCTGATGAGCATGTCGGAGACGGGGACGAGTCCGTCGCGGACGGCCTTCAGCAGATCCGGGCCCTTGTAGCCGAGCGCGCCGCCGGTACTGACAACCATTTCCAAATCGCCGTTGGTCGCCGCATTAACCTTTTGTGCGAAATCGGTCAGGCCGACACTGTGGAGATTTTTGGGAGGCCAGACGGAATTGGCGTTCCAGACAGTTTTGGCGAGGAGTGGCGCTACAGAGAACCCCAGAATAAAAAAACCGATCAAAAGAACCCTTATTGCTTTTTTCATACAACGTACCCCTTTCATTTTATGTTCTAATAAAGTTTTTGTTTATCCATCCACTATTTCTTAACGACGCTTCTGGTCTTGACGAC
>DYRD01000067.1 GCA_020718905.1 Syntrophus aciditrophicus
TCCATCGATGCCGATAACGGAAACTGCGGCGAAAGGATTGATGATAAGAAAGGTCCCTTTTCCTGGCAGGAGGCTTGGGACAGGTACTTTTGGACTAATTGGAGTGCGAACATTCAGTGGAGAAGCATAGACCATTAATCAGGCCGGGGCTGTCCGTCGACATCGTCACCCGGAGCGGCCATATGAAATCCTCCCTCTATGAGGTAATCACCCGCCGGATCATCATTGCCCGGACCTCTTCCCCCCCCCATGACGGAAGAAGACTTGAACCGGGAAGTATTCTTCACCTTTCTCATGATCCGGACGCAAAGGCACCACAAGTCGATGGATTTCCCTGTTCAGGTTGTGGCGGCGATGGCCTTGTGGAGGCGGTATCTGAGGGAGGACTTGCCCAGGATCGAGAAGAATCGATCTAATTCAGGTCCTTTAGTCTTGCCGGTGATCGCGGCGCGGAGGGGCATGAAAAGTTCCTTACCCCGCAGGCCCGTTTTCTCGCTCAGAAGCGGCATCAGCGTCCCATAAAGCTCGTCGTCTGCCGCGTCGGTATTATTGAGGAGACCAAGGAGGATCAAAAGAACCTCCCTTGTTTCATCGTCGGCAAGAAGTTGTCGCGCCCCGGCGGAGAGTTCATAGACGCTATCGTCAAAAATTCGCAGATAAGGTCCGATTTCCGCCAGACTGGCGATATTGTCCCGGACGGCGTCCAGGATCCGGTAGAGACGAGTCTCATCAAGATGGCCATAGCCGGCCTCCTTGATGAATGGTTGCATATGCCCGGCCAGTGTTTGCGGGGATTCCTTCCTGATATACAGGCTGTTGATCCAGAGCAATTTGTCTTTGTCGAAGATGGCGCCGCTTTTACCTGCCCGGTCGAGGGAAAATGTTTCGATAATTTCATCAACCCCGCAGATCTCCTTGCCTTCTCCGAACGAGGCGCCCAAGAGGGCAAGATAGTTGATTAACGCCTGCGGAAGAATCCCCTGCTCACGAAACTCCCGGACCGTTGTAGATCCATGCCGCTTGCTGAGCTTCGCCCGGTCCCACCCCAGGATCAGGGCGTGGTGGGCGAATTGCGGAGGCGCAAATCCGAGGGCCCGATAGAGAAGAAGCTGCAGGGCCGTGTTGGAAAGATGATCCTCCCCCCGGATCACATGGGTGATTTTCATGAGCTGGTCGTCGATGATGACGGCAAAATTGTAGGCCGGAATGCCGTTGGAACGGACAATAATGAAATCTCCGAGGGCGCTGCCCTCAAAACGCACGGGTCCCCTGATCAGGTCTGAGAAGGTGATCGTTCCGGGGGGGACATGAAATCGATATGCCGCCGGCCGTCCTGCCGCCGCCAATCTGCCGCGGGTTTCGGCAGTGAGATTCCGGCACTTTCCCAGGTAGCGAGGCATCAGCTTGCGGGACAGCAGGCTCCGCCTCTCCGCCTCCAGCTCCTCGTCCGTGCAATAGCAGGGATAGACAAGATCCGCGGCGATCAGCCTTTCCAAGTGAGCTCGATAGAGTGAAAATCTTTCGCTTTGATGGTAGGGGCCGCAAGATCCTTCCCTGCCCGGCCCTTCATCCCATTCGATGCCTAGCCAGGACAGGTCTTGCCGCAGATTTTCCTCGAAGACCTTGGATGTCCGGACTTGGTCCGTATCCTCTATGCGCAGGATAAGGCTGCCACGATAATGCTTTGCAAAAAGCCAGTTGAACAGGGCCGTGCGCGCGTTTCCGACATGCAGTTCCCCCGTCGGGGAGGGAGCGAAGCGGACGCGGGGAGGTGCATTAGTCATATTGTTTAATCCATTCCGTTACTTGATTGCACTTGCCGCTATGGGTTCGACCATGGCGATGGCGATGGCGGCGATGCCTTCTTCCCGCCCCACAAATCCCATCCCCTCATTGGTCTTGGCCTTGACGCCGACCATTTCCGGAGTTACGGCCAGCGCCCCGGCAATGTTTTTGATCATTGCGGATATATAGGGTCGTAACTTCGGTTGTTCTATAATCACCGTAGCATCTATGTTGGCAACCCGGTATCCCTTCCTGTGCGCCATTTCTCTTACTCGGTCAAGGAGCAGGAGACTGGAAATGTCTTTAAAAACAGGATCGTGATCTGGGAAATGGGCGCCGATGTCACCTTCCCCGATTGCCCCCAGAATAGCATCGCAAATGGCATGGCTCAGAGCGTCGGCGTCTGAATGCCCCAAAAGTCCCCGCTCATAAGGGATATTGATGCCGCCAAGGACAAGACGGCGATCTCCGGACCATCTGTGACTGTCATACCCAATACCGACTCTTGCTTGTTGTACCATTATTTCCTTATCGAGAATCTGTATTCCGCCCAAGCGAGGTCCTCGGCCGTGGTGATCTTCATATTATCGGGAATACTGTCGATCATTCTCACCGGTATTCCCATCCTTTCCACCAGCAGGGCGTCATCGGTGCCGTAAAAGTTATCAATCTGGGCCTTTTGATGGGCGGCCACGATGATCGCCCGGTGAAACGCCTGGGGTGTCTGGGCCATCCAGATCTGTTCCCGATCAAGGGTGGCCGTCACCCTTCCTTCCCGGTCACACTGCTTTACCGTGTCCCTTGCCCGGACGCCGGCAGCCACGGCTCCTTCCCGCACGGCGCCATTCACCGCTTTTTCGATCAAGGCGGGTGATACAAAAGGCCGGGCGGCATCGTGAATAAGGACGATCTCACAATCCGCCGGCAATACTGCGAGTCCATTCCGGACGGAATCCTGCCTGGCCTTGCCGCCGGCAACTACCCGGCGGATCTTGGTCATGGCAAAGGCATCGACAAGGTCGGATTGGATTCTGGCCACATCGGCCGGGGGAACTACGAGGATGATATTCCCAATAACCGGGCTCTCCTGGAAGGAACGAAGGGTATGGACAAGTAAGGGGATACCGTCCAGGAGGAGATACTGTTTTGCCTCGCTCGCCTGCATACGCCTGCCGGACCCGCCGGCGGGAATTACGGCCGTAATCTTCAACTCCCCGTCCGCCATGATAATAAAAAAAGAGCCCGGATGGTTTTGTTTCATCCGGGCTATGGAAAGTATTTAGGATTTGGATGACAAGGCAAAGGGTTTTTTATCGACGGCCAGGGATTTCATCTCGGAAAAGATCATCCGTCCCGCCGTGGTCTGAAGAACACTTGTGACCAGCACATCTACAACGGAACCCTGATATTTATGGGCGTTGTCAACGATGATCATCGTGCCGTCATCCAAATAGGCCACCCCTTGCCCAGGCTCTTTGCCGTCCTTGATAATCTTGACCGTCATGGTTTCTCCGGGCAGGACTACCGGTTTGAGGGCATTGGCAAGTTCGTTTACGTTGAGGATCTTTATGCCCTGTAATTCCGCTACCTTGTTAAGATTAAAATCATTGGTGAGGATCTTGGCATTGGTTTTTCTGGCTAATGCCACGAGTTTGGCATCCACCCCCTTGATCTTCGGGAAGTCCTGTTCTCCTACTTCGACCGTTATTCCCGCCATTTTCTGCATCCGGTTCAAAATGTCGAGACCGCGCCTGCCCCTGGAACGTTTCAGGGAGTCAGAGGAATCGGCGATATACTGCAACTCGTCAAGGACAAACCTGGGAACCATGAGCGTCCCTTCGATAAAACCCGTATCACAGACGTCGGCAATCCGGCCGTCGATGATGACACTGGTGTCGAGAACTCTGGCTTCGTAAGGCTCCTTGGCTTGTCCAAAACCAAATATGTTGAATTCCTCTATTTTTTTCGATCCGAGAACCAATCCGAGGTATCCCATGATTCCCGTCAGGAGGGCGTATATCCAGGGAACGATTTCCTGATTTTGTTTGATATTACTTACAAAATTTAGACCATAGGCAAGAAGAAAAGCTATGATAAGACCAACTATCATGCCCACAACTCCTCCAAGGATAATCCTCAGGGAAATCTTTCTAATATCCTGTTCCACCTTGATGACGAAGAAAGCGATCGATAACCCGATAATGAATCCCACGGGCCACGCCCACCACTGGCTTGGGGGATAAGTCAGGTAGGCAATGAAAAAACCGCTGATAGAACAGGCAGCAATAAGTATAATTCTGATAATCATTAATTTTCACCTCCTTTCTTTATGGATTCAGATTTTATTGCCTTAGGAAAGCAGGACCCTCTGAGACACGGTTTCCCTGCTTTACCGATAAAATTGCTGTGAGACCCTTGATTTGCCTTACTGAATCGTGAAGATCGTTCTCAAATCCTCTTCTATCTTGGTTTCGTCCGACTTAGTGGCCACGGAAATTTCCTTGACCAGCAAGTTTTTTGCCGTATCCATCATCTTGCGCTCTCCAAAGGACAGGTTCTTGTCGTTCTTCAAGATCAGCAAATCCCGGAGTACCCTCGCTATCTCATAAACGGACCCGGTCTTGATTTTTTCGAGATACTCCCGATAACGCTTATTCCACGTCTGCTTGTCGATCGTAACATCTTTATTCTTAAGTATATCATATACTTTAGAGATCTCTTTTTCCGAGATAACTTCACGAAGGCCTACGGATTTAGCGCTTTTGGTGGGAATCATGATCTTCATGCCGTTTCCCATGATTTTCATAATGTAAAATGCCTGTTTGGTCCCCATGATTTCACGGTTCTCAATGTCTTCAATAATCCCGACGCCCTGTGCGGGATAAACTGCCATGTCGCCTATCTTAAACATCTTACACCACCTAATATATTTTGAATTCAGTATGTTAACATAATCTCGCGCAATAGTCAATAGCTCATATATAGTGATTCATCAACCGCTTCAGGTCTTCATTGAAGCGCTCCGAATCATCTTCACCATAGCCATTAATAACCGCCTCCAGCCGTTGATACGTAACACCATTGTCCAGATCGGATAGTTGTCGGTAGAGGCCCTGCCTTCTTCCCAGCCGAAAGATCATTCTGTCCTTGCGAGGCAGGGAAAAATACCTGTCCATGACCGACAACAGCCTTTCCTTCTCTTCGGGAAGCTTTCCCTCCACCTCTTCGAGAAGATTGAGGATATGGTCGCTGACAAGGGTTGATTGTATCCCCGCGAGATGTTCGATCAGGAGGCGGATTTCTTTCAGCGTATGCTCATCATCGGCAGGGGTGAACTTTCCGTTCTGCATCAGCTCATAAAGCCCCATCCCTTTTACAACTTGCAGAGAGCGCAGCCGTATGTGGTCGGGATTGATGGCATTGATGACCTCTGCCGTGGCAACGGCGTGCTCTCCGGACCAACGGTCGCCCCCTAAGCCGGGGATAACATAGGTACACAGGGAAATGCCCGCCTCAACGATCCGTTTGCCTCCCTCGATATGATCGGCGGCCGTGACGCCCTTGTCGATGAATGCGAGGAGCGGGTCGTAACCGCTCTCCAGGCCGATGTGTATCCTCGCTAAACCTGCGTCAAGGAGTCTCTTGAATTCGTCTACGGTCTTCCTGGCTGCCGTTTTCGATCGGCAGTAGGAGGTGATTCTCGCTACATCCGGGAACTGGCTCTTGATAAATGAAATAATTTCAACCAGGTCGTCCGTTTTCAGGATCAGGGAATTAGCGTCCTGGAGAAAAACGGAGTCCCCGCCCCAATATAACCAGGCACAGACCGACCGGTAGCTGTCGTCATAGCCGTTACGGTCATTGTAAATTTGGCGGACCAGAGAATCCGTCACCTCCCCGGCGCCGCCGTATTTCCAGGACAGCACCTTGATGTCATCGGCGATGGCTTTGGCCTGGCGGATATCTTCTTTGATTTCCTCAACGGAGCGGAGTTCAAACTTCTTTTTCTGGTAGGTCCGGCAAAAGGCGCACTTATTCCACGGGCAGTTACGGGTTAGCCGAATCAGCAGGCTCTTTGCTTCACTTGGTGGCCGGATGGGGCCCTGTTCAAAAGATGATCCCATAAAAATCTATAATTCCTAACTTTCAATATTAATCTTATCCGTGGGCACAACTCTTTCAATGTAACCATGCATGGCCTGATATTCAAGGAAGAAATAAAAGGGGATTTTGGGCCTTGTTATGCTGACGGATTTCAAAATCGATATATCCTTCTCCCTTTTTTTCAGATTTTCCTGTCAGGCCGATGACTTCATTCTTTTTTACCCGACTGGCCACCGTAACGGATCTGCTTCCCAAGTTGGTATAAACGGTGGCGAATTGTTGGTCGTGCTTGATGATAATTGTTTCTCCGAAGTTCTTCAAGGGCTCTGAATAGATGACCGTTCCCGTGGCCGCGGCGACAACGGGGGCGTGATCCCGCGCCGTGATGCGGATATGATTATTCACCATTCCATTGGGCTGTCGTCCGAAATTGGCGGTCACACGGCCGCGCAGCGGCCACACGAATGATCCATTTACGGCGGAGCTGACACTGGGCGGCGGTTGTGGCGGCGGCGGTGCATCCGGGGGCTTTTCTTTTTCCGGTTCCCCCGTTTTCCCCTGGAGGGGCTTCTTTCCCTCCGGGCTGACGGCGGGGACGGTTTTCCCCCCCCCATCCGCTTTTTTGGGGACGTCTTGGGTCCGGTGGTCTTTTACCCCTGTCTTTGCCGATTTTGCAATATCCACGACGGAAACGGCATTGGGGATAAAGATAACGCTGTTTTCTTTCAGGCGCCCCGGTCGGATGACATGATTGATCTCCGCAAGTTTTCGAGGGTCCGTGTTGTAGGCGCGGGCAATATCCGCGATGGTTTCACCTTTTTTAACACTGTGATATACGCCCTTGCCCTGGTATGTAACACGCTGCTGACCGGCGCAGGCAACGATAAAAAGGCATGCCATGGCTAAAAAGAGGATTCCGCGTCTCATGTGTAAAGAGTTAAAAACATTGGAAAAACAGCGGGAAAGATTGCGGTTCAGGCGTTCCAGCCATGATCACCAATAAGATCGACAAAGCGGCATCCACACATAGCCTCGGTCTTTATTTCATTAATGTCTTCAGACAGGCGGGTAACCCTCAGCAGTTCCTGGCTGACGCGACCGCCCGTGGGAATGATCAGCCGGCCGCCGATGGCAAGTTGTTCCAGGAGAATCCTCGGAACCTTCGGCGCCCCGGCGGTAACAATGATTCCGTCGAAAGGCGATTCTTCCCTCCAGCCATAAGTACCGTCGCCAACCCGGATAGCCACGTTGAAATAATTAAGGAAATCAAAATTTTTTCTTGCCCCTGCCGCCAGCGACGCTATCCTTTCGATGGAAAAGACCCGTTCGGAGAGCTCCGCTAAAATGGCGGTCTGATAGCCTGAGCCGGTGCCGATTTCCAGCACTTTCTCCTGGCCCGTCAGGTTCAGGGCCGCCGTCATGAGGGCCACGATGTAAGGTTGCGAGATCGTCTGGCGATCCCCGATGGGCAGGGGATTGTCGTTATAGGCCTGGTCGATGAGACCATTATCAACAAAGAGGTGCCGGGGAACCTTCTCCATTGCCCGCAGCACCTTCTCGTCCGTAACTCCCCGCGCCCGGATCTGGGTGTCCACCATTTTCATTCTTTGTTTCAGGAAGCGGTCCATTATTCTCTATCCTTCTCGGAGTTGTTGCTTCTTCGGAGGAATACGGTAAATTTCCTCCACCCGGTGATGACTTCTCAAACCCATGGCCTCCCGGGTAACGATCAGATAATAATATCGCAACTGGGCATGATCCCAAAGGCGATTGTATTGAAGAATCATCTTGTTAATATCCTTGAGGACCTTTTCTTTATCTTTTTTTACACCCTCATGGTTGGGGCCCCCCTCCCACGGGTCCTCCAGACTGCTCAAGTATCTATGCTTCTTCTCGATATCCTGTGCCAGCCGCTGCAGCTTGGTGATGGCCTTGGCCACGCTTTCGCCGCTCTGTCCCAGGACGACGGCCCTTTCCTTGAGAAATTCCTCCTTAAAGATTTCATCGACTGTTTTTTCCTTCATAATGTGGAGCTTGCATTCCCAAGGCTTGATTCACGTAAAAAATTCTACCATTTAACCGGATTAGGATCAATACAAAAGCGTCCCGTTAAAATTATAGAAAAATTATTCTTGACTAACTTAGTAAATTGTGAACTACTACGTCATCACAAATTGCTGCAAGGAGCGGCTAGGCAAAAAGATGGGTAGCAAGATCGGGCAAAACAGCTTCTATTTTTGGTATTATTATTTCGGCGCCCCGGACTGCCTATCGCTCAAGAAAACGTAAAACCAGAAGAAAATAGAAAAATGAGCCATGGGTGGAACGGGATGTCCCCCATGGCTTTTTTGTTTTTGTAAGGCCATGGGACAGCGAAAGTTCCCATGGCCTTACTTATTTGGAGGTCTGAGCAATGATTATCATCATGAAGAAGAGCGCCACGGAAATGCAGATCGATGCCGTTATCGGCTGGATCGAATCGGTGGGCTATCGGCCCCACCCATCCCAAGGGGTGGAAAGGACAATCATCGGCGTCCTCGGCGACGACCGGGGCAAGGCACAACTGAAATCGGCGGAACACCTGCCGGGCGTGGAAAATATCTTGCCCATCCTGAAGCCTTACAAGCTCGCTAGCCGGGAATCGCGGGACGGTAATACGGTGGTCCGCATTGGGGAGGTGGAGATCGGCGGCCCCGATTTTGTCGTCATGGCCGGTCCCTGTTCCATCGAAAGTGAGGAACAGCTCCTGGAGAGCGCCTATATCGTCCGGAAAGGGGGCGCCCAGATCCTGCGGGGAGGGGCCTATAAACCGCGCACCTCCCCCTACAGTTTCCAGGGGATGGAGGAGGATGGGCTCAAAATCCTGAAAAAGGCCCGGGAAAAAACGGGACTCCCCGTGGTTACGGAAGTAATGAACACGGCGGATGTGGATCTGGTGGAACAATATGTCGATATCCTCCAGGTCGGAGCCCGGAACGTCCAGAACTTCGCCCTCCTGAAGAAGGTAGGGCAGGCAAGAAAGCCGGTCCTCCTCAAACGGGGCATGATGACCACCATCGAGGAACTTCTCATGGCGGCGGAATACATCCTTGCCGCCGGCAACGACAACGTGATCCTCTGTGAACGGGGCATCCGTACTTTCGAGACGGCGACCCGCAACACTCTCGATATCAGCGCCGTACCCGTCCTGAAGGAACTGACCCATCTGCCCGTTATCGTCGATCCGAGCCACGCCGCCGGTCACTGGAAATACGTCAAACCCCTGGCCCGGACGGCCGTCGTGGCCGGAGCGGCCGGACTCATCATCGAGGTCCATCCGGAGCCGGAAAAGGCCATCTCCGACGGCGACCAATCCATGAAACCGGAGAAGTTCTATGAGCTTATGGAAGAAATGCGCATTCTGGCCAAGGTCATGAAGGACCAGATAGAGGTGACAAGATGAACCGCTTCAAGGTGAGCATCGAAAAAAAGGTCTCCCGCTCCTATGAAGTCTACATCGGCCAGGATATCCTGGACCGGGCCGTCCTCATCATTGCCAAAGGAAACTGGGCCAAGAAATATTTCCTCATCACCGATACCAATGTCTCCGCCCTCCATGGGCCGCGGGTTATGGATATTTTCAAGAAGATGGGGCTGTCCGTGGAAGAGATTGCCTTACCGGCGGGTGAGAGGGCCAAGACCATGACGACGGCCGTCGCCCTTGCCGAAGAGCTTCTACACCGGGGCGCCGACCGTACCTCCGGTCTTATCGCCCTGGGAGGCGGCGTGGTGGGCGATCTGACGGGTTTTGTCGCCTCCATTTTTATGCGGGGCATCCACTGCATTCACATACCCACCACCCTCCTGGCTCAGGTGGACAGCAGTATCGGCGGCAAGACGGGTGTGGATCTTCCGGCGGCAAAAAACATGCTCGGAACCTTCCATCAACCCAAAGCGGTCTTCACTGACCTGTCCTTTCTCCGGACGCTCCCCGGCGAAGAATTTAAAAACGGTCTGGCGGAGATAATGAAATGCGCCATTATCGACGATCCCGCCCTGCTGGAGATTCTCGAAGCAAAGGCGGCGGTCTTGAAACCGGACGGTGATCTGGATGTCCTGATGCCCATTGTGGCGAGAACCTGTGAAATCAAGAAGAAAATTGTCGAAATCGATGAACAGGAGCATGGCTTGAGAAGAATCCTTAATTTCGGTCACACCCTGGGACATGCCATCGAGGCGGAAGCGGGTTATGCCATTCCTCACGGTGAGGCCGTCTCCATCGGTATGGCGGCGGCACTCAGCCTCTCGGAGCGGCTTGGACACCTGCCGGCCGCCGACCGGGACAGGAGCATCGGTCTCCTGCAAAAGGCAGGCCTTCCCATCCGCATGCCCGAAGTGATGAGCAGCGACGGCGTCCTGGCCCGGATGGGGCGGGACAAGAAAAAGGAGGGAAATATCCTCCATTTTGTCCTGCTGAAAAGACCGGGGATGCCCTTTGTCAACGGCGGCGTTTCGGAAAGCACGATCAGGGAGATCATGGAAAGGCTCTGAACAATCATGAACAAATCGCTTGCACAACTTCGGCAGGACATTCAAGAACTTGACGATGGCATCTTGCGGCTCCTCAATAAACGGGCGGCCCGTTCCGTGGAAATCGGGCAGGTTAAGCGTGCCCATGGCGTCGATGTCTACAGTCCTGCCCAGGAGGACCGGGTCTTTGATTTTCTGAGCAAAAGCAACACCGGTCCTTTGAACGATCCCGCCGTCAGGGATATCTTCCGGGAGATATTTTCATCCTCCCGGGCCTTGCAGGGGCCGCTGACGGTGACGTACTTGGGACCGGAGGCCTCGTTCAGCCATTTGGCCGCCATTGCCCATTTCGGGCGGAGTGCGGAGCTGGCCCCCGCGGGGACGATCGATCAGGTCTTCGACCGCGTGGAGAGAGGAACCATCGCCCTCGGAATTGTCCCGGTCGAAAATTCGACGGAGGGCTCCGTAGGGCATACCCTCAGAAGATTGATTGCGACGCCTCTGGATATCCGGGCGGAAGTATTCCTGCGGATCTCCCAGTGCCTGATGTCTCACTGTGCAAGGAAAGAGGATATCAGGAGGGTCTATTCCCGTCCCCAGGCCTTGGCCCAGTGCCGGAACTGGCTCCGGGAAAATCTCCCCCAGGCCGAACAATTGGAGACTACGAGCACCTCCGAAGCGGGAGAGCGGGCGGAGGATATCGAGGATAATCCCGCCAATACGACCCGCTTTCTCGTGATCGGCAGGGGGAAAGGGGAAAGAACGGGACGGGACAAGACATCGATCCTCTTCGGGACGCCCCATATTCCGGGGGCCCTTTTTCAGTCCCTGGAAACCTTTGCCCGGGAGCGGATCAACCTCCTCAGGATCGAGTCCCATCCCCTGCGGGAGCGGATCAACCTCCTCAGGATCGAGTCCCATCCCCTGCGGGACCGGATCAACCTCCTCAGGATCGAGTCCCATCCCCTGCGGGACCGGATGTGGGAATATCTTTTCTTTGCTGATTTTGCCGGTCACCGGGAGGATGAACAGGTCGGGAGGTGTTTGCAGGATATGGAGGGGAGGACTACCTTGCTCAAAATCCTCGGCTCCTATCCCCGCGGGGAGGAGCCGACGTGATCTGCGCCTCCCTCGTGGCCGGGACGATGAACGCGGCCCTGGAAAAAATGGCTGCCCGTTCCCGTCATGCCGACCTGCTCGAATTGCGGATCGACCTGATCGCCGATCTGGATCTGCCGGCCCTCATGAAAGCGAAAAGGAACCCCGTTCTCATCACCAACCGGCGCCGGCAGGAAAGGGGAGGCTTTCGGGGGAGCGAGGAAGCACGGATCTCTCTTCTTTGCGAGGCTATCCGCCTTAAGGCGGAATTCGTGGATATGGAAGCCGCCACGGATGATGGTCTGGCCCGGCAAGTTCTTGGCACTGCGGCAGGGCAGGGCGGTCACACTAAAGTAATTGTTTCTTACCATAATTTTAACGCTACCCCGGCGGCGGGCGCCCTACGCCGGATATGGTATGGCTGCCGGGAAAAGGGGGGCGATATCGTCAAGATCGTAACCCATGCCCGGCGCAGCGAGGACAACCTCCGGATCTTGTCTCTGATCCCCTACTCCCGGAAAAGAGGGCAGGACATCATCGCCTTCTCAATGGGGGAGCCGGGGCGGATCAGCCGGATCATGGCCCCCCTCCTGGGCGCGTACCTAGCTTTTGCCGCTCTGGACAAGGGAGAAGAGGCGGCGCCGGGGCAGTTGACCGTCGGGGAAATGAAGCAAATCTTTAGCATTTTAGCTCCCCTTGCCGGGGAGGGATTGTATAGAGCACCGGCTCCATAGCCATACGAGGTTATCGCTGATGAAAGGAAAAGACCGGGAAAACCACTTTGCCCTGTTCGGCAATCCCGTCGGTCACAGCCTCTCCCCCTGGATGCACCGGACCGCCTACGGGGAAATGGGCATTGCGGCCCGGTACAAGGCCTACCGGGTGGAAAGCGCCGGCGAAATCGTTCCCATGATGAAAGCGCTGGGGATTGACGGGGCCAGCGTCACCCTGCCCTTTAAAGAGACGATTATCGGGACCCTGGATGAAATTACGGCAAGCGCCCGGACCATCGGCGCTGTCAATACTGTCCTCCGCAGGGACGACCGGTTTATCGGAGACAACACGGACTGGATCGGTCTGGTGCGTGATTTGAAGGGTCACCTGGAAATCAAAGGGAAAACATTTGCCGTTCTCGGGGCCGGAGGGATGGCCCGGGCCGCTGTCTTCGGCCTCCTGCGGGCGGGCGGGATTCCGGTAATCTTCAACCGGACGCCGGAGCGGGGGGCAGCCCTGGCTCGTGCCTTTAACAGTCAGTTCCTGCCGCTGGACGCTCTGGACGGTTTCCGGGCCGAAGCCTTGATCCAGACCACCCCCGTCGGCATGGCCCCTCATACGGACATATCGCCTCTGAAGAGGGAGATCCTGACCAAGTTCCGCTATGTTCTGGATGCCATTTACAACCCTCTCGCAACCAAGCTGCTTCGGGATGCCCGGGAAATGGGCTGCCTGACAATCAACGGGGTGGGTCTTTTTATCCACCAGGGGGCGGAGCAGATCCGGATCTGGATGGGTCGGGAACCGCCCCTGGCCACGATGCGGAAATCCGTTCTTGCCGCTCTCCAGGAGAGGACCAACTGAAGATGGACGGCTTCTTAAAAAGTCCGGAAGGGCTGTGGCGCTGCCTCCTTCGTCCCTTTGGAAAAAAATAAGGTGAAATATTCGTGGAGACTATAGAAATAAAACCCCTGCCTCATCCCCTGGACGCCACGGTGACCATGCCCGGGTCCAAGAGCCATACCCAGCGGGCGCTAATTCTGGCGGCCATTGCCGACGGGAAATCCATCCTCCGCAACCCCCTGGCGTCGGAGGACACCTCCTGTCTCATATCGGCCTTGAAAGCTCTAGGGGCGGACATCGACAGTCGCGGCGGGGATCTTTACATCATCGGCGCCGGAGGACGCCTGGTCGATCCGGGCAAAGCTCTTTATCTGGGTAACAACGGCACGGCCATGCGCATCCTGACCGGTCTGACAGCCATCGGTCCGGGGACCTTCACCCTTACGGGGGACGAGCGCCTGCGGGAAAGACCCGTCGCGCCGCTGCTGGAGGCCCTGAGAGAACTCGGCGTCGATGCCCGGGGCCGCGACCGGGAAGGCTATCC
>DYRD01000181.1 GCA_020718905.1 Syntrophus aciditrophicus
CATTGGCAACCGGGTCGTAGATACCCCCCGCAAGTGGTGATATTACAATTACTTTATCATCTATCGTGAAAGTTCTCATGTTATAAACATCTAAAATTGGCGCCCCCGCCATCGACATCGGGGACCACGCATTGGTTGCCTGGATTGCTACTCGACTGGTCGGGACGAACCCCATCGCCATGAGGGAGCTGTCGTTCGGGTTCAGGGAAATCATCATGGTGCCGCTCGGCAAAGAACTAAAAACGCCGCCGGAAACCTTTTCCGCCTCTTTTGCCCTCAGGCAGTAGGGTACCGCGACGACACGGATTCGCGGACTCATTTCCTGATCCGTTCCCACCTGGACGCCGAGCCATAATTGGGGGTTTTCCCAGATGGAATCAGCGAGGGGGGTTATCGCGCCGAGGGTGGTTGAATAGATTCCGTTCGTTACCTGGATATTTTGAATCTCCGACCAGAGCGGGGTTCCCTCGGTATCCGCCGGATAGAACCTGAATGTAATCTGTTTTTCCCCTGAGATTGGATTTTCGTCTCCATCTATCAAACTACCCTGAAAATCTATCAGATTGGGGACGGCCAATGCCACTCCGGCATGCATGAACGCGAAAACCAGCATCATCAAAAAAACTCTCATCCATTGTAAAGACGTTTTCATAATTTCATCCCTCCTGATTATTTAATCCTTAATCGGGGACAGCCACCGATTACCTTGAATTGGTTATACTCTGGAGAATATAGATAACCTCCGCCATCCCCAGCTTTCCATCGCCGCCGATGTCCCATTTCGTCCGTTCCTCAGCCACGGCCTTATCCAGTTGCTCTTTTGTAAACATGGAGGCAATTGCCTGATCCAGCGCCTCCTGTGTGACGTAACCGCTTCGGATCCGGGAGATCATGTCATTGGGAATGGCTACGATATCCCACCGTGCCGAAATTCCCTCCTGCACGGTGACGCTTCCCGTGGGGCTCCAATAATCCGGTGAGGAAAATCCGATGTCATAGACGCCCGGTGGGACATTGATGAAACTGAATTTGCCATCGGCCTGAGTCGTTGTTGTTAGCACATCCGTCCCTTTTGTAATCGTCACCGTGGCGCCTGAGATGGATGCGAGGCCCTCTGCATTGACCAGTTGCCCCACGATACTGATGGAGACGGGAATAGAATCGGCCGACGCCGCCGAAGAATAATTCGGGCTTTCGTCAAAGGCGTATAACGAAAAATAATACCGCTGGCCGGCGGTCAACCCCTGGACGAGCGCTGTACTGCCGCTGCCTTTGAAGACAACCTTCGCATCACCCACAATATCATTGACGTTGTAGGAAGCCCCGGCTACTGGCTTGCCTGTCGGTGCGGCGCCCTGCCGAACAAAAACCAGTACGCCGCCAAAGTCGCTATCCGCCGGGTTGGTCCAGCTCAGCGTGACCTCCCCTTCGCCTGCTATAGCCTGAATCGCCATCGGTGTAGAGGGAGCCGCAGTATCCGCGCTTATCGCATCAAAAGAGTACGGCGGTGAATAGCGGTGCATGCTGTCGTAAGCGAATATCTTGTAATAGCGGTGCAAACCATTTTCCAGCGGTGCGTCCACAAAGGTGTCGATCAACCCGGCAGCAATGACGTCGGACTGGCCAACAGTATAGGAAAGACCATCCGCCGGAATAAAAGCGGGAGCGCCGCCTGTGGCCGCCACAACTATAACCCCGGTAAAATAGGGATCGTCAGGATTGGCCCAGTTGAATTTGAGACTGCCGTCCTCCTCCTGAACCATCACTATCGAGGTAATGCCAGCCGTCTTGCCTACGGCGAAGAAGCCTGGAAGGTGATCGACCCAGAAGGTGACGGAACCCAGGATACCGTCGCCGACATAATCGGTCGAGATGATGTTGGCCGAAGGCACTCCCATTCCCTTGCCGGACTCCAGATCGGCAAGATTGGATGCCGCGTAAACCATGTAAAAACCCTTCTCCAGATCGCCCGGTTTCACAACGGAAAGGTCTATGGGCAACGTTATAATGATCCGTTTAATGTCGTCCCCGGCAAGTGGCGCGGTTCCTGCGAGATCGCTTGTAACTTTGACGTCATAGACAAAGCCCTTGGACCCGGCGGTAAAGTTGGAAGTCGTAACGGTTTTCGCAGCCTGGACGATCTGGATGAATCCCGTTGCCACGACGCCGCCAGCCGGAATATTAACATTGACCGTCTGGCCGGCGGCCGTCAACGTATCCACGCCGCCGCCCGCATCAACTTCGGGCGCTCCGAGTCCCTTTGCCGCCAGTCCATCAACCGCGCCGGTAAAATTCACCGTCGCGGTGCCCGCTGTCAGGACGACACCCGTTTTCGCAACCGAAAGATAATTGGTCATCGCGGCAACAACCGTCCATCCGCTGGTCGCCGAACCGGTGGGGAGATTGATCGTATAGGCGCCTGCTGCTGCGGATGTCGCGGTGTACTGCTTCGTCAGATCACCGGGGATATAGGCTGTCAGCGTCGCTCCGACCAGGGCAGCTCCGGTGTTATCCTGCACGGCGCCGGTGATCGTCCCGCCAATGGTCGTCATCGCCACGTAGACGGTTTTCGTCGTGGAGGATACCGTCTGCGTTACGTAGCCGGGGGCGGAAACGGTATAGAGATATTCACCGCCAATGAAAGGAATATTCGTAAAGATGGCCTTGCCATCAGCACCTGTCACGACGGGCGCCTTACCTGGGATGTTGATTGTTACTGACGCACCGGAAAGGGCCGTCGTTCCTGTCTTGACTTCCACAGTGTAATCCGCAACCGGAACGATCCGGTACGGGCCGAAGGTCTTCTTGTTGAGTCCATTGGCCTCGGTAAGATCGGGATCGCCCGCGACCGTGACGCGGATGTAAAACGTCTTGATTTCGGTGAGATCCGTCTTCGG
>DYRD01000068.1 GCA_020718905.1 Syntrophus aciditrophicus
GGCAGGGTGGCAGGAAACAGTCTTTTCCCTGCCTGTCCGAACTGGTTTGGCGACAAAAAATTCCTGCGCCTGGTTCTGGCCACCCCCGGCAGGTTCGGGGGATGGGTTCCGGACTGGCTGGCCCCGGCGGATGATCAGACCTTCCGCTCCGAACCCTCCACCGGGATCAAGGTGCGTCTGCGCGGGGCCCATGTGCCTCGCTGGGCCGCGATCAGTGGCTGGAATTTTGAGCGCAACAGGCCAAAAGCATTCAGCAAACTGGTTCCAGCCGGCAGTGTCTACCTGCTGGAGATGGAAAAAGAAAACGACAGCCAAACCCTTGCCAGCCAGCTCTGGGGGAAAACTCTGACCAATGACCCGGACGGCTTCGGCCTCACCTATATCGGCAATCTCAATCTCCAAGGAGCATAATCATGATCCAGAAGAATTTTCTCATTCAGACCCGTTCCGGGCTCCATTGCGGCATCGGCCAGGGCCTTTCCGATATCGATCTGCCCACCGCCAAAGAGTCGGTCACCGGCTACCCCTTTATCCCCGGTTCCTCCCTCAAGGGGGTGTTGCGGGACCATTTCGATGACGGGTCCGACCCATTCAAGGCGGCCTTCGGCCCGGACCCGAATAAAGCCGGCGATCACGCCTCGGCCCTGAGCTTTTCCGACGCCCGTCTCGTCTGCCTGCCAGTGCGTTCCTGGTTCGGCACCTTCGCCTACATGGCCTCTCCCACTTCCCTTGGCTTGCTCCGGCGACAACTTCAACCGCAAGGAGGATCTCCGACCGCTGTCCCCGGACTGCCTATTCTCAACGGGAACTACCGGGTTGTCCTGCCCACGGGATCCAAGCTTGTTTCTGTAAACCAGCCCAACGGGCCGGTTCTGCTCGAGGATCTGGACCTGCCGGTGGAGTCCACGCAACAAGCCCTGGCCGGGCAGTGGGCCGCTCTGCTCGCAGGAATGCTGTTCCCTGGAGATACTGATTCCCAAAACATGTTCACGCAGCGCTTCGCCGTGGTCGATGATGATGTCATGGCCTTTCTCTGCGAGACCAGTCTGCCCGTGGCCGCCCATAACCGGATCGACGAAAACGGCATCGTGGCCGAAGGCGCCCTTTGGTACGAGGAATTTGTACCGCCTGAGGCTGTGTTCTGCGGCGCTATCCATGCCGGTGATGGCAAAGGCAAGCATTCCAGCTTCTCGGCCACAGACCTGCTCACCCTGGTCTGTGGACAGACCCTTCATGTACAGGTGGGCGGCAGCGCCACCACCGGCCGCGGTTTGATTACCATCAATTTTGCCTGAAAGGAGGCTGCGTCATGCAAACCAACAATCAGCGATACGCCGATGCTGTTTTCAATCATGTCCAGGCCGTGGCCAATCAGGAGAATGCCGGCAAGTACCGCACCCTGTGCAAGAAGGCGGGTAGCCTGGTCCGGAACTCAGGTCTGATGCAGACCCTGGCCTTCATGGAGGCCAAGGGCCATAAGGATTCCGAATACCATCACCATCTCCTGCTCGACCATCTGCGCCGGGAAATGATCGACCTTCATTGCATCCCGGCCAATACACCGGACTTGTCCGCCCATGTCCGACAGAGTGGGCTTCCGGCCTATATGGTGCTCACCCGTCAAGCCCTGCTGCTGCTCAACTGGCACAAACGGTTGGCGGAAACCCTCATCACCAGGGAGGAAAACTGATGATCCCAGCCATTCGCACCCAGATACATCTCCAGGGCCTTCCGGAGAACAAGAGCCTGCTCTTCAACCGTCTCTGCCCGAATATCGACGATCCACGCACAAAAGTGCGGACGGCCAAAGATGCGGCACTGCAGGGGTTGCTTGCCTCCTATTCTTCCGGCACCCTTCCCCTGTATCGGCAGGCAGTGAGGAGATGGAAAGATTTTCTTGCCGCCCAGGACGATGTCCTTACCTTTACCATGGAGGTGACAAGCCCCTTGGTGGTGGGGAAAGGTGATCAGAATGTCCACGAGTTCGGCATCACGCTGCAATCACCCTGGGCCACCCCGGTCATTCCCGGCTCCGCGGTCAAGGGGGTTCTTTCCACCTTTGCCCACACGCAAGGCGGTGGGGACTGGGCCAAAGGGGCGCTTGCCTCCTTTGCCGGTAAATTCAGCCTCATCATGTTCGGTGGGCAGAACGAAAAGAACAAGTTGTTTGCCGGGGCACTGGACTTTCTCGATGCCTGGTGGCTGCCCGGGACAGGTCAGGAGTCACCCTTTACCGGGGATATCATCACCGCCCATAACGGGACCTGGTACCGGGCCGGGACAGAGCATGCTCCTGATAACTGGCCCGACGGCATGGACAACCCTGTCCCCAACCCCTTTGCCGTGGTCAAGCAGGGCGAAAATTTCCTCTTTGCCATCCGTGGCACTCAAAGCTGGCGGGAACTGGCCAAGGATCTGCTCATTCAGGCCGCGACCGAGCATGGTTTCGGGGCCAAGACCGGGGTCGGCTATGGCAGAATGGGGTATATCCCATCGGCCGACGAAATCATCGCATCCATGCCGGCCATGAGCGACCCTGAACTGGCCCAACTCTTTCAAAAAGAGAAAGGAAATCCTTCTCTCAAGGATGCTTTTGCCGCCGAAGCGGTTCGGAGGCCGTACGCTCCCGAATTGCAGGGTCTTTTTGCAAGGCATCAGCCTGCGGTCTGTATGTTGAACGATTTGCAGAATCAACAGCCTTTGACTTGGAGAAATGTGAGAGATCTGCATGATCGTTATAGGACTGCCTTGGGCGAAATAGGGATCTCTCCTGAGGCACAAGAGGTTCAGACTATTTTCCGGATCTGCCAGCCACTTGCCCCGCAGAATTGGGAACAATCTTGGTTCAATGCCTTTGCCCCAACCGCCTGTCAGCTCCTGGCCGGCAAGACTGCGGATGAGATAGATGGGTTGCTGCGCAACGATGCCCAAACCTGTCCACCTCTTGCCGATTTTAAGGAGGCCATTCAGCAACATCCAACGCTTGACGATGACGACAAGGTGCTGTTGTTGGAGGATTTTTTCCCTGAGTCACAAGCTTAGTCAGAGGAGTGCACCATGCCCCGTCTCTTTCTTTTGTTTAATCATACCCTCACGGCCGAGCAGGAGGCCGATGCCCGGAACAGTCTTGGAGTAACGGAGATCGTCACGCCACCGCCGGCCATCCGAGGGCTTTGGGGCCAATTGCCGTCCGATACGCAGGAGCTGGCTCCGTTACTGGCTCCTGTGGGGGAATGGCTGGCTGCCGAGGCAAGGCCAGGCGACCACGTCCTTATCCAGGGGGATTTCGGCGCAGTGTACCTGATTGTCAATATCACCCTGGCCGGGGGGTTAATCCCCGTATATTCCACCACGGAACGCGAAGCGATGGAGGAGCATCTTCCGGATGGCACGGTGCGGCTTACCCACCGGTTCCGCCATCGACGCTTTCGACGGTATGGCCAGTGAACCGATAACCCTGCTCGTTTTGGGCAAAGTAAAAAGATATTACGACGTTACGGTTGTGTCATTCTTGAAATGGTAAAAACTAAAGAGGAGTGCCGATCATATGGGCTGCACAAGAATCTTTACCCCCGACGATCACAGGGAATCAATGAAGTCTCTGGGGAGAAATATCAATCAACCGGCCGAGCCACTGACGAAAGAACGTCGTGAGGCTATACGGGAGGCGCTGCACCGATCGGTAGCATCAAGGACCCTGATGGATATTCTTAATAAACCTGAGCACCCGGCTAACCCCGCCGTGAAGAATCTGTTAGTGAAAACCATCCCAAGCGAGATGACCAGGGAGGAGATTGCGCAAGTCCCGGATGCCTTTCGGGTGATTCTCAACGATCATCCGACCGCCATGGGGCTTTTTCTGGCAGCCACCAAAGAACGCGCCCCAGGACAAAGTCCTGTGCAACACCATTATGAGATATTCAGTACAGCAGCTTTGGTAGAGAAACCGCATACGACGCAATCAGGAAAGACGTTGTCGATTGACAATCTTGACCGGCTTGATTTCGGTATGAAGATGGCGGCTGACTATACTCAACCGAAACGATTCGGCACCATCGAGGCGGATATGCTTGTCACCAAGAAAGGTTTCTTGGGGTTAGTTGATGAAAAGACAGTTGGAATAGATGCGAAATATTCAAAGACAGGTGATTACAGCGCGAAAAAAACAGAGCTTGAAAGACAAATTGAGGGGATTCGGAAAGGGTTCGGCGATGGGAAACTTGACGAATTCGTCTTTGTTACCAACAGGGGTTTTTCTCCTAAATTCAAGGAGATGGTTGATGAGGTTAATCTAAAAATAGTCATAGAGGTCATCCGAGAAAAAAACATCCAGCTTCATGAAATACCTCGCGAACTCCTTACGGCCGAAGAGAAAGAGAATCAACCTTCGACACCTATCCCGGAAAATATCATAAAAGACAAAGACGCAATGTCACAACTGGTTAGCAAGTATCATATTTCCCAGATTGATCTTTGCGAACACGTCAAATTTAGAGACCTTTAGTGCCTTACAGAAAAATTTCTTGTTTTTTTCAAAGAAATTTTTCTGTAAGGCACTTATCCCGTTCATCGGGGTTAGCGAGAAAATGACAGGTATGAAGGTTATGGACCGACAAAATATAATCCGGGCCGAGCAGACTGTTGTGGGGGCTTATGAGTGAACATCGTGATACAAGTGAAAACGTGGCGCTTTGTCAGTTGATCCAGGAAATGCTCAAGATCAGTTTTCCCGGGAAGTACAAAGAACTCTTGGCAAGTGGTAATGCAGAGTATGCCGGCCTGTCACTTTCATGGGAACTTGACTCCGTGGTTGGCGCCACGGAATTCCTGCGTGGCGCCCGGCCCGATCTCGCCCCTGCTTATGTTGTCCTCCGATTTGAGAGAGATCAGTCTGTCTGCCTCGATCTTACAGCCCCGCCTTCCACGGATGATGCCCCGGTAGTCACAATCGATCTTGATTCCGCCTTTCCTCCGATTTTCCGGAATGCTTCATTGGCGGATTTTCTCATCAAGGATAGACCCACTCCACCAGCAAGGGGAGCCGTTACGGACGAATGGTTTCAGAAGGGGCTGGCTAAGCTTGACGAACATATGCGAAAGCTGTCATTCGAGTACAAGCATGACAAGGGCGGCCAGATCCCACGAAGCCATCTCTGGCGGCCCTACCGTTTCTGCGTCCAGGACATCATCCTCGGCATCACCGTTATCCGCCACAACCGGACCCTGAACTGTCTCGATGTGGATGTCTTTCTAACCGCGAGCATACCCGAGTACGAATCGGACAGCGGCTGCCGGGCACTGACCCTGATCCTGCTCGCCGATGCCTACAAGTCGGGCGGCTCCATGGAGATCCGCTTCTCGAAACATGTCGAGGGTGGCAGAATTCCTCAGGAATTGGTCGAAATGGCGAACCGTCATGGAGTCCCCCTGCCCGCCATCGACCGAGGATATATCCCACCTTCTGAGTCAAAACGGTTATTTCTGGCCCTGTCCGGCTTCAGCCATGATGTGGCTGGGAGAATTGTCGCCCTGGAGCGCGCGGGTCGTCTCTCGTCTGCCAGCGTCAGCTACGCTATGCACCACGGCATTTGGACAACAGAGGAAATCGAGATCATTCTGTCTTTAAGTCATACGCCGGAGACCATTTTGGCCAATGGCCCAGGCCCGGAGGTCTGGCATCTTTTTCAGCATGACCTGCTGATCGGTCGTACTGCCATGTTCGGCAGCTATCTTGATCGGCAGCTCCTGCGCCGGGAGCATCAGCCAATGACAGAGGAAACCGCGGGTACGGTGGTGGAACTGGAAGACGACGAGCGGCTGATATCCATCGGCTTTGATCCGGAATACTGCGTCAAGGAATACCGGATTGATCCATCCGAACCGGATATTCCCCTCCCGTGGCAGGAGGGATCAGCAAACGCATTCCTGAACAGCGGCGCCACCTTGCGCGTGTTGCTGCGAGCTAGGGAGGGCGTGGAACTTCGTCAGTTTTTCGGTCGCGATATTGAACAGGCCAAGCAAATATTATCCTCCAATCCCCATGATACCATTGCGCTTATGGTGCCAGCAGACTTTCACCGGTTGGAACCTCTGGAGAGGCAAAAATTCAGGGAGGCTGCTGAGACTGTCCTTATCATTGTCTGTCCCGAATTCGTCAATCAAATTGATCTGGCTGTGTGGAAACGCCTGGATACCGTTAAGGTCATGAGGAAATAGAGCTATGAGCGGAAAACGTATCGTGATGTGGCGTGTACCGAAGGAGCACTGGCAGACAGAGGATAATGGTACAACTGCCATTACCCCGTTTGTCAGGGATGCCCTGGATATCGAACACCGATTGCCCAAGGGCATCAATCTCGCTAATGAGCGGATGCGCTATCATTTGTGCTGCCGCCGTATCCAGAATGCCGTCCTGGAAGGCCGGCTTGCGGATGCCCATGAACCGCTTGAAGCTGACATCATCCCTCTCTTTCACGAACAGGCAATCAAGGCCAATCCTGCCTTGCTTGCCTCTCGATTTGCCGCCTGTTTTTTCCCCCCTGAGCATGTGGGGAAGGCTATTGAAGGGATGGAGGCCTTTGCCAGCTCCAGGCCTACAGGATTGGCCGCTGCAGGATTGGCCTCCCTGTCAAAGCGATTATATTTTTTTCGGCGGGCTAAGGATGATGCCGCTGGGATTGTGGAGACATTTGATTTTCTATCCGACAAGATGGAAGACTTCGATGTTCTTGAGCCTGAGTCAATCTTTGTTGAAGAGGAAGAACAGCAACATCCTTCCCGGGATGGGTATGTTGCTGTTCACGCGGAGCAAGGGTTAACCGCCTACCAGAACTTACTCGACACGGTTGAACAAGCGATACAGAACGACAGTGCGGTGAATTTCAGCAACCAGCCGCACAATGTGATCACGGAGGTGCTGAACAGAATAGTCTATGCCGAAGATGGCCAGAAACCGGCCATGATCCGGGTTGTCTATATGGATGGCACAGAGGCGGCGCCCTTTCCAGTGCGATGCCTGCAAAGGAAAACCTCAGCGCCGCCACAGGATAAGACCATCCGACTGCGGGCGGCGCTGGTCAGCATGAGGCATCTGGAGATGGATAGCCAGGTTGATCTTGCCTGGTTCCGTAACCGGCAGGTCTCAGCGGGTGAGTCCTATGCCGGGGTCGATGCCTTCTGTACCGAGCAAACCTTGAATCAGCTTCAGGATATGCCCCGTGAGCAGACGGTGGTTCTGTCCTTGTATCAAACCGGCCTGGAAACCGCTGTGATCGGCTTCTACCGGGGCCTGGTCCACTATCTTCTTGAGCGGCAGAATGACGGGCCATCAATTCAGGTCTTGCCCATGTACTACAAAGGGAAGACAGACGGTTATGAAGAAGGGAAAATATGGGCATAGAATTTCGTTGCATCTGCAAGGATTGCCAGATTGAGTTCGGGTATTCGGAAGCCTCTATCCAGGCTGGAGTCACCCGTGGCCTGTCACGGCCTGAACGCTGTCCCGCCTGCCGCCGGATACATTCAAAAGAGGGACAGGCCATCGGCATTCCCCAAATACCACTCAGGCCAATCGGAAGAAGAAAGCCAGACAGCGACCTTGAGCCAGGTCGCCTGGGGAAAATTTTCCATCCGGACCGGCCTCACCGGCAGATACAGATTGAGGGCAAGTTCGGCAAACCGGACAGTCTGATCGATTTCGGTATTACCGACGATGATATCCGTGCCTTGTTCAATACCATGCGGGAGTATCAGGTCGTGGTCGTGGTTGGGCCTACCGGCAGTGGAAAATCAACACTGCTCCCCTATCGGCTGATGGTCCCGCCTGACGGCATTGAGCCCGATCTCTTTACCCGTTACGGTCAGATCGCCATCACCCAGCCACGCACCCAGGCTACCAGAAGTATTGCCGCCTTTGTCGCCAGAGATCTGCACGGTTCAAGTCTGGGAGCTGGATTTGATGTGGGATTCCGCCATCGCGACGCCCCTATGTCCGATTGGCGGAACAAGCTGGTCTATCTCACTGATGGCACACTCATTAACTGGATCGTCAGCGGGCAGCTCGACAAACTCTCCGTTATCATGATCGACGAGGCCCACGAGCGCAGTCTCAACATCGATCTTATTCTCGGCCTGCTGAAGCAACAATTGCCGAGATACCCCTTGTTGAAGCTGATCATTGCCAGCGCCACCATCAATGCCGAGCTTTTTCAAAACTACTATGGCGGACCGGACAAAACAGCACTTATCACGTTCCGTGGTCTTAAACAGTATTCGGTCGAGGCCTATTTCCCTTTTGGTGATGCACACCTGGCAATATCTCGTGATGTGCCGCAAAAAATGGCGGATAAAGTACATGAACTCCTCTTGTCGATCGCCAAAGGTCATAAGGAGGAAGGTGACATTCTTGGCTTCCTGCCCGGAGCAAAAGAGATTGAAAACTGTATTGAACGCCTGGACGCGGCCATTCAGGAGACGGAGGAGTTGCGGCGGCGTGGCATTGGCGCTTACCCCCTCTATAGCACCTTACCCCAGGAGGCACTGGACCGGGCCCTTGCCAAAAAGACCCATGTTGTCCGGGACCGAATTATTCAGCATATCGAGAGGGCTGTATCTTCAGCGGGAGAAGATCGTCTGCTGGTACTCCTCCTTGATCTGAAATCAGCAAGCGAGGCAAAAAATCTGGTCGATCAGGCCCTGGAAACACGAGGGATCGGCACTTGGCACACCCTGCTGGTAGCCCATGATGCTACCACGATTGATTCCATACCCAACCAGATCGTCTTTGCCACCCATGAGCTGGCCAAGACCATGTCCGGGCTGACCGGTTATAAGATTATCACCGACCGGCGGGTCATCATTTCGACCAATGTCGCTGAGACCTCATTGACCGTGGATGGCATTGTCTATGTGGTGGACAGCGGTCTGATCAAGGAGTCTCGCTGGGATCCGGTCAATGGGGCCAGCGAACTGCCAACTCACTTCCACAGCCGGGCGGGCTGTCGCCAGCGTTGGGGGCGGGCCGGCCGGGTCCGGGACGGCGAGGCACATATGTTGTATACGGATACCCAGTTCGAGGACCCCGAAATTTTTCGTCCCCATACCTTGCCGGAGATTCAGCGTTCCTGTCTGGAAAAAATCGTGCTCACGGCAAAGGCCGCCGGCATTAACGATATCCAACATTTTGACTGGATAGAGAAGCCGCCGGCTGTTGAACTTGAACGTGCCCCTGCCATCCTTAAGATGTCTGGCGCCTTGGACGAGGAAGGGGACCTGACCGGCCTTGGCATGGAACTGCAGTCTTTCATGACCGATATTCCGGTAGCCGGTCTTCTTGTTGCAGCGGACCGTTTTGCCTGTGGCGTAGAGATGGCGACCCTGGCGGCTCTCCTCCAAGTTCAATTCCGTAGCCTGTTACGCTGGGACAGGCGCTGGGACTTTGCCACCCGGGCCAAGGTTGGCAGTATCCATGAATCTCTGGCTTCCTCCTGCCAGGACGACCTGGAATTCTATTTCAAGGTGTACAGTATCTGTACTGAAACCGCCTCCTCGTCCCAAAGGGCCAAACTCTGTCAGCTCTTTTTTATTGATCACGAAACCTTTACGGCCAAGGTTCAGGATTCGCGCCGCCTGTTTCTGGAAATGCTCGCCATTGGCAAGAAGTCGGAGGAGGACCGGACTATCTCCTTCTCCTCACTCAATAAATTCCGTTTCATCCTGAGCGTTACCCTGCCAGAGCGTTATTTTTTCCGGCAGGAGGATGGTGCAATAACGTGTCTCGACCCTTCAACCGAGATGGCGGTGGATATTGACCAGGATTCCATCAGCTCCGCAAGGATGTCACCTTTTTTTCTGGCTTTGGGGCGGAGGGTGGTGATGAGAGGAGATCAAAAACGCCTCTCGCTCTCCTGTCTGATCAGGGTAGAGGAAGACTGGCTGGCCATGCGTAACAAGGCTGTGCCGGAACTTGCCATCTATGCAGCCAGGCACCTTTTCAGAGAGACGGAAGTGGCTCCAGTCTCATCGACAAGGGCCAGGATACTTGCCGATGTGTACTATCCGCTTGGTTCGGTATGGTCGATGGAGCAGGCTGTTGATGCCGCTTCAGTTTTGCCGAACAGACTGATTCAGCTCCCGGAACCGTTCTTTCCGGTCGTGAATGAGGAGAAGCTGGATAAGGAAGAAGATGCCACCCAGGTTGATATTGGCGACATTGACCCCCTTGCCGGCTCGGATGATACAGAAAACCGGCTGATTGCCGCCGGTGAGGAAGATGAAGGGCTATTGCCTGTGCTTGAGTATGAAGATGACGACATCGCAAGCGGATTCATCGTGCTGCCCGAGGCCCGCTTAGGACCAAGGCAGTGTTCCTTTCAGGTTGAAGCCGGAATGGAGGGTCCCTGTATAGTTATTGGTCACACGACAGATCACTTCAGCAAACCCATCGTGCTTTTGCAATCCTGGCAGGAGGGCAAGGAGCAAACCGGCAAGAACTTTTTTGTGGTTGGGCAACGCTACAGCGTAAGAGGGGAGGAGCTCCTTACCCTTGGAGGCAAGGAAACCGCTTTGTCGGTCTCCTTGGTAGGCTGTCCCGGTCAGCGGCATATCGTCAGCGCCGGCGACCTCTCCTTTTCCGGTCGGTATTTGATCCCAGAGCGCCTGGTGGGCAAGACCTTTGAGCTGGTTGCGGTAGCCAGGCAGGGGGGGGCAGTATTGACCCGGCTGCCTCTGGTGGAAGAAAAGCTGCATGCCTACTTAGCCCCAGGAAAGTCAATCCCCTGCACACTTGTCGAACTCGAAGAATATAAGGGATTTGTTCTGCTTGAAGAGTTCTCCCGGGAATCCGGGATAGATGAAATTGCTTTTGGCTATCTGCGCCCCAACCCAAAAGAGAAAAATCCCCAGGTATATCAACTGGGCAAGGAGTACTCCTTGTTCCTCCAGGGTGATTACGGATTGGCTCAAGAATCTCTCTATTTGCCAACTGAAAAGCTGCTGGAATGGATTGAGGCCCACAAGCATGAACATGGCATCTTCTATAACCCTCGCCAACAGCGCCTGCACACCACCAAACCTTTAACCTCCGTCGTGCGGGCGGAGCTGGCGGCGCTCAAACCCGATCCTGAATTTGCCACGGTTCTTGCCAGGCTCTATCGTCACTCCAACAAGGTGAAGGTGCGTGAGAAATCAGGAGGGCGGGCCTTGGATCTCTCGAAATCCGTGGTCTTGGAACAGTACCGCCATGCGGAAATTCCAGAATATCAGGCAGGTGAACTCGTGCGCGGCCGTATTTCGGAGATCTGGGGCAATGGCGTTGCCGTGGTACTTGACCGCGGCGGGGTTGGCAAGATCTACATGAATCACCTTGCCTGGGAAGCTTTCGGCTTCATTGATCCAAGGGAACTGGTCACTCCTGGGCAGGAAATCGAAGCCAGAGTATTGGGGATGAAGGTTGAGCCGCCAAATAAAGAAGGGGAACAGGCGAAAATCAAGATTAGCCTTTCCCTTCTCAAGGAGGAGACTTTTCCTTCCGCACTTCGGGAAAGATACAAAAAGGGTTCAGTACATAGCGGTCGAATCACATGGATAGACGATGACAAAAAAATGATCCTGGCGGAATTCGAGACCAAGGTTGTGGGGAAAATTCCCGCCCATGAAATCTCCCATGACCGGGTCGTCAGGGTCTCTGATCATCTTCACCTGGGGCAAGAGGTTCAGGTAAAGGTCTTGGAACTTTCTATTTCTCCTCTGGAGAGGCTCAACCCACTCAGGCTGACCCTCTCGTGCAAGGCCCTTCTACCTCCTCCGGCAAAAGATTTGCGCAAATATCAGAAGGATTCTGTTCACCCTGCACGGATAATTCGCATTATCGATGAGAAGGGTTTTGCCATTGCCGAATTGGAACAAGGGGTAACCGCTATTATCCGGGCCGAAGAAGTGGCTTGGGAGAAAAGGAAGAATATTTCGGAGTATCTTAAGGTCGGAGAGACCCGCCAATTGAGAATTATTGAAGCTGATCCGCGCGGAAAGCGATTTGCCCTTTCCGTGAAGAGTGCCATCCGCAAAGAGTTGCATATCGACGTTGGTGTTGTCAAACGTATCGTCGGACTTGGAGGACAAACAGTTAAAGAGATCCGGAGAGAGAGCCTTTGCTGGATTGACTGTGATTTCGAAACCGGAGCGGTTGTCCTCAGTGGCCCGACGGCAGAGGCAATAACGATTGCCGAAGGTCTCATTCAGAAAAGCATCCACCATTCATTCCCCCAACCCAAGGAGCAAAGGAAAGAGGCAGAAACAAGCATTCCCCCCTATGCCCAGAAACATGTTGTGGTGTCAACCGTTATCCTTGTCCCGCAGAATAGGATTGGAACACTCAAAGGAAAACAGGCCGCTACCATCAGGAGATTGAAAGAAGAGTCCAAATGCGGAATTTGGTACCATGAGGATGGGGCGACCTCGATTAGAGGCAATAGACGACACGATGTACAACAGGCCGTTGATTTGATCAAAAAACTCATCCCAGAGGCGACCTGGGATGGTACGATAACGGAACAAGCGCGGTAAAAAAACTTGATTTATGCAGAGGCAGAAAATACAATGAAAGAAATTTGCCATTACCTGGAAAAATTTGACGCCGAAAGCGTAACTGATCGCAATGAATCGGCGCGCGCAGAGGTGCTTCGACACCCACCATTTCCAGGTAATGGCTTTTTTTTGTCCTTTGACATGCCCATGTGGGCTTTATAGAATGGATGGATGAGCCATGACAGACAAGACATACGAGATCCATATCGATGAAAGCGGCGCCTTCGGGGATTGGCAAGCGAAACAAAAGCAACAGGTGCCCGACCGCCGGGTAATCGGTGGTCTTGTTGTCCCGGAGGTATTGCGCACTCAAGAAAACGAACTGAAAGAGAAACTTGGCGCGATACAGCAAAAATTCTTCCCGGCGGCGCGGACTATAACAGGGATCCATGTTTCCGAGGTGACAGACTTTTCCCGTCAAAATGAATTAAGAGCCGCTCTCGAAAAGATACTGAAGGAGCAAATGGCCGATGCCCGGATTATTTTCATCTATGATCGCACCCCAGCACAAGAACTTGAGCACCTTCCCGGGGCCAAGTTTTACCGGAATATGCTCTTCCACCTTCTACAAACCGTGGTCTTTTTTCACCCCCAATTTGAACCGGAGGCGTCTTTCTCACTGAAGCTGGCTCACCGCCGCTTTTCCTACGCATCAAAATTTGAGGATTATCTATCCGGCCAAGGGTACCTCAAATTGCGCAGCACTACCGACGGCCACACTGAATTGACCGCCGTTACCGCGGCCGAATTGGAAACCTCCCTGGATACCATCCAAAAGGCTCTGCGCTTCTCCACCCAGCGGAGTGTTTCCTGCACGGTAAAGGTGTATGAAAGGTGGGATTCCCCTTTCATGGTCATGGCCGATTGGATCTGCAACACC
>DYRD01000182.1 GCA_020718905.1 Syntrophus aciditrophicus
AGTTAACAGTAGAAAAGAGCCAAGTCAGCGTAATCGGCTGGCATGGCGTCTTCTCACCCCCTTTCCCTGAACACAGAAATTTCATCAGACAACAAACGGAATGATAAAAAGAGATCCATCGACTATGGATAAATTCTATTGACTTTTTATGACACGTTGTCTAATATTTAGACTCAGCGTCATAAGCGCTGACTGATTGTTGTTCAAGATACCGAATAAATATAAAATATGCATCGGCATGCGTGAGGTAAGCAAGCGTTTTGGGAATCATCGAGAGAAAAAAACGGGAAAAGGCCCTGCGTCGCGAATACGCGATGGAGGCCGCCATGGCAATCTACAACGAGGAAGGCTATCACGCCATGACAATGGAGAAGATAGCGGAACGTTGCGAGGTGAGCCGCGCCTCCCTCTATCTGTATTTCAAGAATAAAGACGAAATACTGATCGGCGCAATCGTGGCCCACATGGCCTATTTTACCGACCTCCTCCAGGATCTTTACGACAACCGCGAACAGATGCGGGACAGCCTGCTTGCGGAACTCTGGGGGCGGTTTATCGATTTTCATGAGAAGAAACCGGATACATTCCATGCATCCGTATATTTCGGAAACAGCGAGATGATCGTCAACCTCCCGGAACACTTGAGGAAAAGTATAAACGAATCCGGGAGCAGGGTGGTCAAACTGCAACACCGGATTGTCGCATGGGGCATCGAGGCGGGGGTATTCATCGACTGCAACCCCATGACGCTCTCCGAGGTTATTTGGACCTCTTTTCTGGGTATTACCCAATTAGAAAGGAGCAAACAGGCGCTTTCACACAAAAACCACTACGAGACGACGCGCACCCTGGCTCTCGAGATTCTATCGAGGGGAATCATTAAAAAACTGTCGGCAATACCTGAACAGCGTTAGCCGTCTTGAAACGGCAATGTAAAATTCATGACGGCACGCCATTACAAGGAAGGATGAAACTGTTCGAAAGGAAAGCATCGTCTCCTGCGTCTCTTGGCCAGGGTAACGGGAGATGAGGGAATAATGTAATTTCAGTCAGATATTAAGCTGCTTGCAGGCGTACGGGCGGACACACACAACACGGAGGGATGGATTTCATGAAACAGGTTATAAGTTTAAACGTTAACGGCGATTTATATTCACTGGCGGTTGATCCATCGCGCAGTCTCAACGAAGTGCTCCGCGAGGAGCTCAACCTTACCGGCACGAAGCTCGGATGCGGCGATGGAGACTGCGGCGCCTGCACCGTTCTGGTGAACGGCAGATCTGTCAGCTCCTGCCTGACCCTGGCTGTTTCGGTCGATGGAAAAGAGATCACCACGGTCGAGGGTCTTTCATCGGGGAGAAACTGCACCCCATCCAGGAGGCCTTCATTGAGCACGGGGCGATTCAATGCGGGTTCTACACGGCAGGCATGGAGATGTCTGCACTGAATCTACTCAACCAGAATCAGAACCCGTCAGATGATGACATCCGTCAGGCCATCTCGGGAAACCTCTGCCGCTGCACCGGTTATTACAAGATCGTCGATGCCATCGGGGCTGCCGCCCAGAAGATGAACGCCACCAGGACAACCACAAATTAAGGGGATAGATCGTATGAATTCAAAATTTGCTTATGCCGCGCCTGACAGCGTTGAGAACGTCTGTAAACTTCTGACAGAGCAGCAGGATGGCGCTTATGTCATGGCCGGCGGAACGGATATTCTGGTCAAGATTCATAAGGGGGCACTAAAGGCCAAACTGGTTGTTGACCTGCAGAAGATCCGGGGTATTGACACCATAGCTTTTGAAAAGGGAAAAGGACTGACAATCGGGGCAATGGCCCGCCTTGCGGACGTCGGGAATCATCCTGTCATTAAAGAGAGATACCCGGCCGTTTCAAAGGCCGCCCTGACAACGGCCAACACACAGATACGCAACATGGGCACAGTCGTTGGCAACCTCTGTAACGCCTCGCCTTCCGCGGACAACGCCCCGGCGCTTAAGGTGATGGGGGCCGTTGCAGCGATTCAAAGCGTTGCAGGCGAACGGCAGGTTCCCCTCCTGGGGCCCGGTATGACCGTGCTCAAGAAGGGTGAGATTGTTACCTCCATCTTCGTGCCCGAGCCTCCGGCAGGGTCGGGGGCATCGTACCAGCATCTCTCCGCCCGGGGCAAGGTGGATATCGCCGCTGTCTGCGCCGGCGCCATGGTGCTCATGGAAGGCGGGATATGCCGCGAGGCGAAAATCGTTCTTGGAAGGATCGATCCAGATGAGCCTTGGCTATGCCCTTTCGGAACAGTTTGTCATGAAAGAGGGAAAAACCCTCAACACGAACTTCCTGGATTACAAGATGCCGAGCGCCCTCGATATGTGCGAAAGTGAACACACCTGCATCGTTACCTATGAAAAAGAAGGACCTCTCGGCGCAAAGGAGGCCGGCGAAGGGCTCACGTCGCCTACCGCGCCTGCCATCGCCGATGCGGTATATGACGCCATCGGATATCGTTTCAACGATCTGCCGATAACGCCTGAGAAGGTAATCAAGAACAACAAAAAGCTGTAGAACAAACACCGAGTGGCAGGCTTCTTCGGAAAATATGCAACGAAGAAGCCTGCCACCCCTCACCGAACAGAGAGGCAAATTTTTTTACTTTCGTAAATTCGTTATTAATATCGAATTGTTGCAAGTGGCGGAATTCCGCCACTCCTCTGGGCATCCCCGTCGTTTTCACCGGTGCGGTTGTGACGGTAACTGGAAAGCGGCTCGTGCGGGGCAAGTCTCTCTGGCCACTGTTCGTAATCATCGTGATTTGGCGCCTGTCATCCGGGCAGTTTTTCCAGTTTCAGTTTTTTTGCAAGGGTCTCATTTGCCGC
>DYRD01000183.1 GCA_020718905.1 Syntrophus aciditrophicus
CCTCTCCTGTTGGCTCCTTCCGTCCCAATGGCTATGGACTTCATGACATGCTGGGCAATGTCTGGGAGTGGTGTTCGGACTGGTATGGAGAGACTTACTACAGTTCCAGCCCTCGTTCCAATCCCCAGGGCCCTTCGACGGGCTCGGACCGCGTGGATCGCGGGGGCGGCTGGGTCGACAGCCCGACGAGCATGCGGGCGGCGGACCGCTTCAGCTACGACCCGTCCTTGCGCGACTACGACCTCGGCTTCCGGTTGCTTCTTCCTCAGGGCAATTGAGCCAGGGCGCAGCCAAGTCAGGCAGGGAGCGGAGGCAGAGGGAGGGGGCGGCCAAAGGCCTGAACGACTGGAAGGAGAGAAGAAGCCGCCGGCCTCACCCTCCCGCTGCCGGAGCGGGGCAGGGCAGGTTTTTTTTAACAGTGGGGGCGTCAGCCCCCCCGCGATTTTTTTATGCCCCCGCAATTCAATTTTTTCGATTGTCGGTGGAGATTCTGGCCACCACCCCTGTAGGAGCGCACCCCGTGCGCGAATACCGGGGCAACATGCGCAGGCAGAGGAAATCGACCACCCCCGCATTCGCCCGCAGGGGCGGGGCTCCTACCGAACTGCCGGGTTATTACCCGTCTCTGTAGAAGCACCACCCCGGCGCAAGCGCAGTCAGCGTGCAGGTGAATACACGGGCGAGACAAAGTGCCTGAATGATCTGTGTTGAAGAATAACCACCATACTCCACGAGGAAACTGATGAATTGCAGGAGATGCAAGTGGTGGAGAGTATCCAACAAAAAAATAGCATCCAAGGAGAATGCTGTGTCCCCCAAAAAAAGCAGTTCCATTGTGAGCGTATTTTATCTCGTTATTGCGGCGGTGTCCGTCTCTCTTGTTGGCTGCGGTTATTTTTCCGGCACGGGAGAAGAGCCCGTGCCGGAAATTGATCGGGCTCTTCTGGAAAAGAAGGTGGACAGTCGGTTGTTGCCGCTGGTGGAGGCCCATGGCCAATCTCCCCTCTCGCCGGAACAGATGCAGCAACGGGGCCTGTTGGTGAGCAGACACGGGGTGTCCGTGGAGATTGTGGTGATGCAGGAGCAGAGTGTGGGTATGATCAGTGAGATAATTCTTCAGGCAGGTGGAACAGTGATTTCGAGCTTTGAGAAGAGTATCTACGGTTATCTGCCCGCATCCGCCATTGGCAGACTGGCGGCTGAAGAAGAGGTCTGGGCAGTCAGGTCGGCCGGAATCGTCGCGCATCCCCTGCGAGATTAGACTTTACGACGATCTGGGTTGCGGGCTGGTTGCCAGCGTTTGAGTAATGGTGAAAAAGAACAAGGACTTATGCCACAGGAGAAAGAAAAACATGAAAAAAATGAGTTACTATCTGGCAGTATGTCTTATCGCCGTCATGGGTGTTTCCATGGCGCAGGCCGGGGAAACGGGTGATGTTCACCTTGAAAAGAAGTCTGCTGGCGACATCAAGAAACAGACGGCTGGACTCCCCGCCGGGATAGATGCGGCCAGCCTCCAGAGGATGTTGGATAATCCACCCCGAATTCCCCCGCTGCCTGAGAAAAAAGGCCTGAGCTGGCTGCCTGGTAACGACAAGATAGATGAGCGGATACGCAATCTCCTGGCGACCTCCCGGAGCAAGAGCGGCGGCGCCCTTCAGCATGAGGCGACAGCCAAGGGGTTGCACCTGTCGGAGAACAACCTGCTGGCGGTTGCGCTGAGCGCTCGTTCTGCCCAGGAGTTGCAGCAACTGCGAGAACGGGTTCTGCATGCCAACGGCAAGGTGGTGTCCGACTTTGAAAACACCCTGTACGCTTACCTGCCCCTGAGCGCCATAGAACAACTGGGTCGGGAGAAATCCCTGCATCGTCTTGCCCCCCAGATGGTCTTTCCAACGCCGGAATTGCCGCCTTCCACCAGTAAGGACAAGCCGGATTGGGATGCCGGTCTCAAGCTGACCGGGGCGGACATCCTGCACAAGAAGAATATCAGGGGCAAGGGAGTCAAAGTGGGGATTCTTGACATAGGATTTGCGGGGTATAAAAAGCTTCAGGAGGATAAAGTCCTTCCCGTTCCAGCAGCCCATAAAGTATTCAGCGCATCCGAGGAACCTGAGGATGAGATTCATGGCACAGCTTGTGCCGAGATCGTCCATGCCATGGCCCCGGACGCCGCGCTCTATCTGGCGGAATTTGAAGGCACTTTTGGACAGCAGATTGCCGCCGTCAACTGGCTGGTCGAGCAGGGCGTCGATATAATAAGTTACTCTATGGGCGGTCATTTGGGCCCCCATGATGGGACATCAGAGACAGACAGATTTGCTGACCAGATCGTGACCAAAAACAATATCCTGTGGGTAGCGTCTGCCGGGAATGAAGGTGACTATTGGCATTTTACTACTATGATCGAAGATCAGGATCGCGATGGTTATGTTGACATACGGACCAAAGACGCACCTGATAAAATACTTCTGTACGTAGGCTTAGTAGCATTTTCGAAGTTTTATGTTTTCGCCAACTGGGATGACTGGCCGAAGGGCCCGGAAGGAGAGTCGCTGGGGATTGACCTGGATCTGTATCTTTTTGAAAAAAAGGATGGCCAAGAGGACGGTCTTAAACTGCTGTCATCCTCAAGGTATGACCAGAATAGCTATATCCCCTGCGAAGAGGTTATTGGAGAGGGAACCCCGGAGGGGAAATTTTTTTACCTGCTGATAAAAATCAACGGCAAGGTGGAACAACCGACCCGGCTCCATCTGTTTAATGGCATGTTTATTCCGTTCGATAGCTTCGGTAGCGTTGGCATCCCCGCCACGGCAAAGGAGGTCTTGGCCGTTGGCGCTGTGGATGTGG
>DYRD01000069.1:0-166 GCA_020718905.1 Syntrophus aciditrophicus
ACTGTCCTGACAAAACCTGACACGTGAGGCACTGACGCTGGGGACGAACACCGCCCAAGGTTAGGAATTGCAAAAAGATTTCTTATACCCCCCCCTTATGCCTCCCCTCCGGCTTTACTGTCCTGACAAAACCTGACACGTGAGGCACTGACGCTGGGGACGAACA
>DYRD01000069.1:266-13348 GCA_020718905.1 Syntrophus aciditrophicus
CCGCCGTTTAGCTCTGGTATCCCCCCCGTATCGGTCTTGTGATTCTGATCTTCCCAATATTGGGGTCCAAAACTCCACGGCTGCCGCGATGCAGGATTTGGATATCTGCATCTCCTTAGCGATGTCCCGTATCGTCGCGCCCTTGTCAATCCGATATCGGAGTGCCCCTAACCGTGCCCCTGCTGTGACTGCCCTAGTTCTGGGTGGACAGATGATTTTGATTAGGTTAATCAGGATGGCTAACCGCGGATCCGCCTCATCCGGCTCTTCCTCTACCATCGGTTCCGGGGCGTGATCAAATGTGGTTTTAGCATGGAGGTCCAGGTCTCCAGTCGGATCCCATTTTCGCCGGGTAGCCGCTCCCTCCCTGATGTTGAAAAACCCCAACTTGGTTAGATTGGTTCTCTCCCGTGGGGTACAGCCTGCCTTGAAATCGACGTAGGCCTGTTTGAGGGCTGGTGTCATATTACTACCATTTTCCCTGATTTGGGTGGGGGGTGCTCTGTTTTTCTTCTCTTTTCCCAAATAGCCTCGATTCTGGTGATCCTCAATACAGCACCTGTTGCGAAATAGTGCCCTTACTCTGGTATCGGGGGCTTACAGACCGAAATCCCCGATAAGGGGGTTTTTGGGAGCCTTTTTTTGAAGGGGGGAGTCATTTTTTAAGGGGGGGAGTCATTCTTCAAAATGACTCCCCCCGATTGAAGTGCTTATAATCAAGGACATGCGAGGAAAAACCTCCCCGGGGGGAGTCATTCCAGCGTTGTTGTTATAACTCTCAAATATACACGCATAACGTATGATATACCTGTACAATAGTAAATTATAGAATAAATGACTCCCCCCTCTCTAAAAATCGGGGATTTTGGGTTGTAAGCCCATCATTCAAAGCCACTTAATCGGGGGGAGTCATTTCTGGAACCAAATAAAAATGACTCCCCCCTTTTTTGGGAAAAATACCCTCCCAGACCACCTAAAGTATTGAAGATCAACACACTAAGCGGGGGGGAGTCATTTTTTACCAAGGGGGGAGTGAATGCCTCCCCCCTGTACTTATTGAGACTCGGCCTCATTCGAGAAAGGCAGGTCTCCCGGCCCCAAAACCCCGAAAAGAGGACATGGACATGGCCATACTATTTAAGAAGAATCAGTCGAAATTGGGGGATTTCGAGCTGAGATACAGCCTCCGTAGTCTGGAGAAAAACCTCACAGGCCTCGACAGCCTCTACGTCATCGGGGACGGCCACCCGGACTGGCTGCACCCCGACGCTTTCATCGAACACCCCGACCCTTGGAGCCCCAAGGATGCAAACCTCATCGCCAAGACGTTCCGGCTCTGCTCCTCCACGATTTCCGAGCGGTTCCTAATAACCTCAGACGACCATTATCTCATGCAGCCTGCGGGCATCCTCGATCTGTCCCATTACTGGAGGGAGATACCGAGTCAATTCGCGGCATCAGTCATGCTATACCATGCTAACCAGTGGCACAGGCGACACGCCGATACGCTCCGCAGAATATGTCCGGCCGAAGGGCTAACCAATGAGAGCATCGAGAGCCACGTCGCCTACCCCATCGAGGCCTCGCATTACACCAGGACAATGAGCAGGGTCGCGTGGGGGCAGGGAGCCGGGGCCGTGACTCACCTCTACGGAGCCTACTGGAATCGGGATATCGAGCCCCTGCTGACTCCCCCCACGGAGGGTATCAACACACGCTTGAAGGAGATGCCAGTCTCCCTAGATCAACTGGAGGGCATCAAGACCCGCTGGCTCAATCATAACGACAAAGCCATCGGCCCCGACGCTGGGAAATGCCTCCTCCGTGCGTTCCTGCGGGGCCGCTTTCCAGAAAAAAGTAGATGGGAGAAATAAATGCGGAGCACGCCCGATGGGGAATCCGGAAAGAAAATTGATGAAAAATATCACCGAACTGTGCATACCACCAGAGCATGCCCACCTCCTCCCTCTCCTCGAGGAGGAGCTCAAAAAGATCGAGGGGACGGATCTGCATCAGGACGGATCTCATTTTGGGGTCGTCTGGGAGGAAAAAGAGGGGGCCGCCGCCCGAGTCCATATCGCCGTCAAGAACGCCATCCTCCGAGCCAATGCTCGCTACGTCCCAGTTCCACCCAAAGAGAAAGCCGCCTAATTTTAACCACTCAACAACCAAAACCATGGGCGAAACCAAAACTAAACGAATCCTATCATTTGCGACAGGATCAAACGACAACGAAAACTCCCCCGTCTCCGGACAGCCTACGGGCAGGGGGCCGAAATACAAATCCACGATCATCAAGGAGGAGTTTCGTGCGCTGGCCAATAAATGGACCAGGGGCGCGAACTGGGTTCGGATTATCCCTGGGTTCCAGACATTCTCCAAAATCAAGGTCCCCGGTGGCGACTTCGGAATCCCTACTGGCCATGACCCCGAGAACCCGAGCTGGGGTGTCATCTCTGCGGTATTCAAAAAGGCCAAGGAGCACTACCCCGATTTTCTCGACAGCCTCAAGGCCAACAAGGATCTCAAGGGCATGTTCTGGCCGAAAGCCTGGGTCGCTTTTTGGTGCATCCGGCAGAACGCTGGGGACGAGGTCAATCCAGAGCCTACCTACAGCCTCGCACTGGTGACGGCCTCGGCCAATGACGGCTCCCGGGGAGGAATGCTGGGGCTGGGCCACCAGATCAAAGATATCTGCTTTTCCGAGACAGAGCCTGGGGTCCGGGCGAACGCTGTTGACCCTGCGTCCGGGAATCTCATCTGTGTGACCAAAACCCAGGGCGAACAGGCAGAATTCCCATCCTACCAGATCAAACTCGGCACCCAAGCCGCTCCCCTCGAGACATGGGCGGCCAAGATCCCTGCTGAGCAGGCAGAGGGATTCGTCCCCCCTATCGAGGCCCTGAATCTTCTGACTGGCCTGGACGAGCAGCTCGAGGCATTGAAACCCCTACTCCCGACGGGGCTTTACGAGGAAGTCAAGGCCCAACTCAAATGAAAGAGAATAACACCATTGCGGGGCCAGACGTCCCCCCTTTGCAGTCATCGGTGTTGACCATCGATCCTCCTTTGAAGGGCAGAGCTCGGCATGGTGCCGGGGGAGATCCCCGGCCCGGGTTCTGTGTGTGTCCCGCATGAAACACCAGCTCTGTCCGCCTCTTTATGATTATCATTGACACCGAAACAGGCGGGGTAAAGCCCCTGCAGGAGGCCCTCCTCTCCATCGGGGCATTCAACACCCGAACAAAAAAAAGATTCGAGGCACGGATATCCCCTATCCCAAGCCTACCTGTGAACCCGCATGCCGCCGCCGTCAACGGATACAACCCTGGGACATGGGGAGGTGAGTGCGAGGCCCTGGTTGTAGGCGACTTTCTGACATTTGCAAACCTCGAATATCCCCAGACGATCGTAGGGGGATGCAACGTCCCCTTTGACAAGGGCTTTCTGGAGGCTGCGATAGCCCGCTCTGGGTATCGGAAACCATTCTGGCCCCGGGTGGTAGATGTCCAGGGGCTCGCCCTGGATGCCCATGACTATGGAAAAATCATCCTCCCTACGAAACCAGAAACCGGCCATCTCTCATTCTCACTGGATAGTATAGCCTCCGCCCTAAACCTAGCGAGGAGCCCGGGGTTCCATGGGGCACTAGCAGACTGTCTCCTGACTTGGGAATGTATCCAGACACTCCGAAAATTATGAAAACAGAAAAACCAAAACGGAAGTGCCGCCGGTGCCGCCGGTGCGAGTCCTGCCCGATCCCCTGGGAACTCCTCCCTGAGATTGAGACGGCTCGTGTCGCCTACGGGGCCTACTGCGAATCGGTCGGAGGAAAGGCATTCAACGGGGATACTCTGCCTGAGTTTTCCCAGACCCCGGAGAGGATCCAAAACGCATGGGTGGCGGTGGTCAAGGCGATCAACAAAACTCAACCATGAAACTCCACGTAATTTTCCCATTCCACACGGAACCTAACCCTGTTTTCTCGCATTGTGCATTTACCGGCAAAGCCGAAAGGTTCGTTGAAATGATGCGGCTCCAGGGGTTTGATGTTATCGAATACTCGAACGGACGGTCTGACTCGGCACCCCATGCAACAGAGCGGGTGGAGATCCTAACCTCGGAGGAGCTGAATAACCTCCGGGGCCCCTCCACTTTTTTCCACGGCGACTCTGCCCAGATAGGCGGGCAAATTCACCGGGAATTCTCGGCACGGCTCATGGAGGAGATACTCGATCGCTGGGGGATGGGGGACATCATCTGCCACCCATTCGGGCATCCACATGCCGATTTAGGGAAACTTGGGGGGATACATGTCGAGAGCGGAATCGGCTATCCTCCGGACTGTAGCTGGGCTCCGTATCGCGTCTACGAGAGCTATGCATGGCTCCATTACAGTGCTGCCCGGGCGAACCGGCAGGGGACGAATTACGAATGGGTCGTCCCGAACTATTACAGGAGCACCGACTGGGAGCCCAAGGCAGAGCCTGGCCGCTACCTCCTGTTCGCCGGACGAATCTGTGCGGTCAAAGGGCTCGACACCCTGGGTGCCATCTCCGAGAGGCTGGGAGTCGATATTCTGGTCGCCGGGCAGGGGGACATGGCCCCTTGGAAAGAGCGGTTCCCTCGCCTACAGCATGTTGGGTCGGTGCAAGGGAGGGCGCGCTCAGATCTATTTGGGAACGCCCGGGCCATCATTACCCCGACCCATTTCATAGAGCCGTTTTGTGGCACGGCGGTTGAGGCGATGCTGACCGGCACCCCGGTGATCGCTCCTGATTTTGGGGCGTTCACAGAGACGGTTTTGCAGGGGGTGACGGGGTTTCGATGCCGGACGCTGGGCGACTACTGCGAGGCGGTATCGAGGGTCGCAGGGCTAGATCGTCAATTCATCTCCGAGCGGGCACAGAGCCTCTACAGCCTGACGGCCTGTGGTGCCAAATATAAGGCGATCTTCGAACAGATATCCGACCTGAGCAGAGGGGGAGGATGGTATTCAATGTCCCACAGACTCGACGTATTATGAAACTCCAGAAAATACAAGCATTCTCGAAGGGAAACTCCCTCGATAAACACGCACTCTCCGAAAAGCGGGCGGTCTCATTTTTTGTTCCCGGCCTCCCCGCCCCCGGGGGATCAAAAAAGGGCTTCCGGAACAAGGTGACCGGACGCATCTCCATCGTGGAGACCGGGGCCCATACCAGGGAATGGAGGGCGATCGTCGCCCTGTCCGGTTATGAGACCATGCGAGGGCAGCCCCTCCTGACCGGACCGCTCCGCCTCCATGCGACCTATCTCATGCCACGGACGAAGGGGGATTATAGGGGAGACGTTCTCAGGCCTACGGCTGCGGTCTGGCACACGAAAGCCCCAGATACTCTGAAATTGACCCGTTCCACCGAGGACGCTCTCTCTGGTGTGGTTTGGGTAGACGATTCCCAGATCGTCTCCGAGCATCTCGAAAAAAAATACACAGACGACGGAAAAACCGGAGCCATCATCCGGGTAGAAACCCTGTGAGGGGGAATGCATACCCTAGGGCTGGCAAGGAAGACAAGGTAATGCGAACAGATCCCGATGCAATAAACCGGCTGGCTCTCCAAGCGAAGGCTTCCGAGGCGAGCATGGTCTCCCTTCTGGATGCTATGGCTCCGATTCTCTCCTCGATATGCAGGCGAACCCTTCATCGGGGAATCCCTGTCGATTACTATGAGGACGCGGTTTCTGTAGCTCAGGTGGCTGTCGCCCGGGCGGTAGAAACCTACGATCCGGAGGCTGGGGCCTCCTTCTCTTCCTATTCTGCACATGCAGCGATATGGGCCGTCCGGGCGATGAAGGGGATAGGAGACGTTGTCTCGACTCCCCGAGGCCACTGGCGCAAAAAACTCGGGGAATCCTCCTTGGCGGCCGAGGCCCTGTCTCTGGCCCTCACCCCTGTCGAGATGGAAGACTGGGAGGAGATGGAAGAGACAGGCCCCGGGCCCGTGGAGAATGCTCTATCAGACGACGAGCGGGCGGTTCTGGCCGAGGCCATCTCTGATCTCCCCCCGAGACAGCGTAGCCGGGTGGAGATATTCCTCAGGACTGGCAAGATCTGCTCGGAGCCTGGTGGAAAAACCAGACAGGCGGCAGATTGGATATTTCACAGTGCCCTTCAAATGCTCAGGAAAAAGCCCAAAATCAAAGAGCTCCGGTAGCCACAGATCATGGCTGGTGGCCGGTCTGCGGGGAAAATGCATTTAATTGAAAATATTTCTTGCACCTTTATCGAAAACGGACGAGACTCAGGGTATGCAAAACGCATGCCAGACAAAACAGAACGGGGACAATACCCCGGAGACGGCGGCTCGCACCGCCCCAAAGCAACCCCGCTACGGCTGCCCCGAGACGATCTCCGAAACGACCATCGGGAAGAAAAACCCCGGGGGTTTCCGTGGCAACAAAGAAACCAGCTACATCTGCAAATCCTAACCATGAACCAGATATACGAATACGCGCTCCGCATAGCCCCAAGGTTGGCCCCGTTTGGAGAACCGGCAGAGGTAGCATCTCTGGCATGGCTCGACTGCAAGGATCGGGTCGATCTCTCTGCCCCTTGGATGGGGAAAGTTGGCTGGGCGGTGAAACGGGCAGGGATGAAACTCCTAGGCCGTGACTCCCTACCAATAACCATCGGGCAGGATCTATTTGTTCGAGCCGAGGTCGCCCGGGCATCCATCCCATTCGATCTGGCAGCAGAGAAATCCGACAGTTCCTCACCCATCGATATCGCGGCCCTTTTGGATGCGGTAGAGGCTCTACCAGAGCTAATACGGCAAATCATCCATCTCTCCTATTGGGAGGACATGGGGGATAAAGCCATAGCTCGGAAACTCGGCCTTGGGCGGGGCCGCGTGGCCTCCCTGAGAAAACAAGCGGCCCGCACACTCAGCAAAAAACTAACATGAAAACTAACCTACCCACGGGGATCAGGATCCCCCCTAACCCTAAAGGCTGGCCAAAGGCGGTCTGGGCCGAAACTGTTCAGGGGTTTTCCTACGGGGAGGGGGCAAATTATTTCCCTCTCCGCATGATCTCGGACATCCTCGAACTACCCTACAGCACCTGCTACAGGGCGGCAAAAACAGGGGGGTGCATCTGCAAAACCATCATCGGCACGAGAATGTATCGCCTCACAGAAATCGCCAACATTACAGCCATCAGGGCGGCCCGCAGGGGCCGTCCTCGGAAGGGGGCCCGGTGAACGGACAGCCCGTCATAAACGTAAAAGCGACCCTGCGTGATCAGTCAACACGGATGTACGACGTCGCCCTCGCCCTCCCCATGCATATCGTCCCCACCACCCCTACCACCCCGAAAATGTGGGAGGGGCCGGAGAAGGGGGAGATAGATGCAGCACTCGCCGAGGCGGCCGCTGGTCTCAAACTAGAGGGCTGGGATGTCCTCGAATTGGAGATATCGCTATGAACGATTTTTCCAAATTCTGGGCCAGAAACAGGGCCGCCTGCGAGGATATCCTCGGGGCGGTAGAATGGGGCGAAATCCCCTCAGCAGCGGGGGAGCCGCATGGGCGGGCGGCCTGCAAATATCGGGGAGAGGCAGGCGAGCTTCACCACCACTCATCGGGTGTCTATAAATCCGGGGATCTGAAAATATTCATCGATTGCCACCCCAGCCAAATCGGGGTCTATTGCTGGCATGAATCGTGCGACAGGTCCCTCGCCTATGCCACGGCCATCCGTGCCGTTGCCATGGGAGGCAATAAATTGCCTCCTCTCCCCCGGCCCCCGATAACGAAGGAGGACGTCCAGAGAGCGAGATCGGACGCAGCCCGGGAGCTTAAACAGGCTCAGGCTGGGTATCTCAGGCGGCAGAAATTGTCCGAGAACCTAGACTCGATTGCCCTCAATCAACTCCGGTTGGAAGGGGCAGAGTTCTCCAGTATGGACCCGACTCAGCAGTGCCTCCATCATCTCCAGATTTTCCCCCCGGAAACGATCATCTGGATCGGAGAGCCAGGGCACAGTGGCCAGGGGGGGATCTACGCCCCCCGATGGATGTCCCGCCTGAGCTGGCAACAGGCCATCTACGCCAATTTGGGAAAGTTCCCGGGGTGGCATCCTGGGGGATTTACGACACCCTCGGAGTATCCCGAGGGCACCTCCACGCGTTCAAAGGAAACGGCCACCCGCAGATTTTTCGTGATGGAGTGCGATGAGGGCACCCCCGAACTCCAGGCTCGGATTATCCTCCATCTGCGGGATGAAATTGGGCTCGATCTGGTGGCCGTAATCCACTCCGGCGGGCGGAGCCTCCATGCATGGTGGGCGATGCGTGGAAAACTGACCACACCGGCTCTCGAAAACGCATGCCGTTTTTTAACTGGGGCTCGCCTACGGGTTCTCCCGAAGGCTACCAGAGACGCGCTCCCCTCGTCCGCAAAAACGTGGGGAGGCCTCGGAGGCTGCCCATCAACCCTGAGGGCCTGTCAACCGGTCCGGCTCGCAGGAGTAGAACGCCGGAAACAGGAAGGCAGGAAGCTGCGGGGAACAGGGGTCCTCCAGCGGCTGATATACCTCAACCCCGATCACCTCCAACCTTAAAAAAAATGACACCAGAAACATCCATATTTGAAACAGGCGAGGTAGAATCCCTCCCCGAACCACCGGTTCTCGGAGTCCTCCCAGACGTTCCCGAGGACGCCACCCCCGCATCCTCAGACGCTCTCCGATTGGAGATGCTACAGCAAGCATGGAACGAGTCTCGCGAGGCTGGATGCGTCCGCTCCCCCAACTCAGTCGATCAGGGCATCCTACGCCGCTACCCTGATAATGAGTCTGGATTCGCGGACAGGTTTGTCGATCAACTCGGGGCGTTCGTCCGGTTTGTCCGGGGGCACCCCGATGCAGGAAAATCCGAGGGACTATGGATCATCTGGCATCCCGTCCGGGGCTGGGTTCTAGATACCCATGGCCAGATTAAACGGCTCATGGTCGCCCACTTGAGGGGCCTGATGCACCCAGCGATGCTCGCCTACGTCTCCGCTGACAGCGTTGTCCGCGTCGGATCCAAGGCGGGGATCAATAACCTCATCTCCCTCGCCCAGACCCGCCGGACGATCCTCCCCTCGGACATTGATACGGATCCATTCCTGCTGGCCTGCCCTACCAAGGTTATTGACGTGAGAACTGGGGGGGTTCGCCCCCATCGTATCGAGGATATCCTCGTCAAGCGTATCGCCATTGACCCCAAAGCCGGCCGGAAACCCGGACGGGCTCTGGCGAAGATCCTGTCGAGGAAAATGGCCCGCCCGATGCGGCGGCTTCTTCAGGATTTTCTAGCGACGACCCTCAACGGCCAGACCACTCAACGGTTATTCACGATCTGGCAGGGGCCGAGCGGCTCCGGCAAAACCTCGATCACGCGGGCCGTCGGGCGGCTCCTCGGAGATTATGCGGTGGCAGTAGATGCGAGCGTCTATACCACAGATAGGGACGATAAAAACTCCGAAACCCAGTGTGCCATGATGGTCGGAAAACGTTTCGTTTATGCGACCGAAATGGATACGGGCAAGACTCTGAGTCTGGCGAGGATCAAACGATTCTCCGGCGGCGACACCTTCCTTTCGAGGGCCCTCTATCAGGCACATAACTCCTCCAAGGCGACCCAGCATCATCTCCTCTCCCTCAACGAGCTCCCTGTCGTCCGAGGCCGGGACAGGGCGTTCTGGCGGAGGGTTCTGATCATCAACGCGGACGCTGGGATCTCCGAGGAAAGGGAGGACACCAGCATCTCCTACGCATTGGAAAACGAGCAGGCCGAGCAGGAGGGGCTCCTCAACTGGATCTTGGCCGCCAACACGCGCCTGTCTTCTACGGGCTGGAAAATTGAGATCCCCGAGGAGTCTAAATGTGCGAAGGAGCAATACTGCACAGAGCAGGATTTCGTCGGCCAATATCTCTCCCAAGAATGCGACTCCGGCCCCGGCCTCAGGGTCTCGAAGAGCGACCTGTACAGAAACTTCGCAGCTTGGGCCTCGAAGGGGGGTTTTCCCGAACTCTCTGCTAAAGCGTTCCATTCCCAGATCAAGGGCGATGTCAAGGAAACCAAAATCAAGGGATTCCCATACTACACAGGACTCCACCCAATTAACCCGTTTACCCCAGCCGGAATATGACAACCACAGAGGCCATCGTCGTCGCCGCTATCTCGTCCCTCCTCACAGGTCTGGGAATCAGGGAGATATCCCCAGAGGCACAGCAGGTGGTTGGTGAGTTGCAGGAGGTCACCAGGGTGATGGACAGGATTGCAGCCCAGCGTGAGGAAATCACAGGACGCAAAGAAAAACCGTTGCCCCCACTAGATATCGGGGGCGTTATGCCTCAGCTAAAAAGGGGGGCGGAGGACATTGCAAAACCGGAAACCCTTGGGATGCCCAATTTATGATAACAGAAGAAGATGGGGAAAATTATAAAATGAACCGTAAAATACTAATAGGCGACAACCGCGAAACCCTTAAAACCCTAGCGGACAATTCTGTTGATTCAATCGTCACAGATCCCCCGTATGAACTCGGTTTCAAGGGGGCAAAATGGGATTCCTCAGGGATCGCATACGACCAGAGCCTCTGGACCGAATGCCTCCGTGTTCTAAAGCCCGGGGGGCACCTGCTAGCGTTTTCTGGGAGCCGGACGTATCACAGGATGGTGGTAGCGATCGAGGACGCTGGCTTCGATATCCGAGATCAGATCATGTGGGTTTATGGGGCGGGATTTCCGAAATCCTGGGATGTCTCCAAAGCGGTAGATCGGCACCTTGGGGGTGAACGGAGGATCGGGGGACAGAAGTCGGGGGCCAAAAATGTAATGAGGCCTACTCCGGTAGGCTGGGACGGAAAAATAACAATCACCGCCCCCGCCACCCCCGAGGCCAAGAAGTGGGACGGATGGGGCACTGCGTTGAAACCCGCCCACGAGCCAATTTGCGTAGCGAGGAAACCGCTTATATGGACGGTTGCGGAAAATGTATTAGAGCACGGCACGGGGGGAATCAATGTGGACGGGTGCAGGGTGGGGACGGAGGAACGGGTTATCCTAGTCCCTAGCTGTTTTTTCAATCGTGGGGGGGGCATCCCCGGGGGGCAGGGCGCCCCCAACTGCGGAGCACACACCGTAGCTGGGAGATGGCCTGCCAATTTCATACACGACGGGAGCGAGGAGGTGCTGGCCCAGTTCCCCAAGGATAATGTCGCGGCAGCAAGATTTTTCTACTGGGCCAAGGTGACAAAGGACGACAGGGAGGCCGGGCTGGATGGGTTCGACGGAACGCTCTGTGGTATGTCTGGCGGTGCGGCAGCAGCAGCAAGGGGCGAAACCTACGGCAAACCAGGCGAGGGGTGGAATCAAACAAAAGTCAGAAAAAACCACCACCCAACAGTGAAACCGTGTGATCTGATGCGCTACCTGTGCCGCCTAGTCACGCCCCCCGGCGGGCTGGTGCTCGATCCGTTTGCGGGATCTGGTAGCACAGGCAAGGCTGCAACCATCGAGGGATTCCGGTTCATCGGGTGCGAGCTGTCCCCAGAGTATGCAGCCATTGCCGAGGCACGGATTGCGGCTGCTACCCACTCCATTGAAAACGCCCCCGAAAATAAAACCAGAGAAAACAAAGAAAAACATCAACAACTAGAACTACTATGAACGCTGGAACCACATACTGGTGGGAAAATCCAAGAGATTGGATCAGGGAATACAGCAGTTGAAATCCGGAGGAAAACACATCCAAAAAATATGAAACAACCAACAGCAAAAATTATCATTGCCGATGCCATCACCGGCCTGCAACAGCTCCCCGATTCATCGGTGGATTGCATTGTGACATCACCTCCCTACTACAGGTTGAGGAAATACTCTGACAGCCACCAGGAACTGGGACAGGAGGAAACCCCCCAGGAATATGTTGGTGCCCTGGTGGCAGTTTTCCGTGAGGCAAAACGAGTGCTCAAAAAATCAGGCACGCTCTGGGTCAACTTGGGGGATTCCTATGCCGCCGGAAAACAGGGCAGGGGGGCTGCCCACAGGGGGGGAGAGCATGGGTCATTTGCGGATGGGGAATCCAATCAGACCAAAGCCCCATTCCGATTTCACCAAAAATCCCTCCTCATGATTCCGGCCAGGGTTGCAATCGCCATGCAGGAGGACGGCTGGATTCTCCGTTCCGAGATTGTCTGGTCCAAACCGTCCTGCATTCCTGAGAGCGTGTGGGATCGCCCCACACGGTCCCATGAGATGGTATACCTGTTCTCCAAATCCGGGCGGTATTTCTACGACAAGGACGCTGCCCGGAATCCTGCCAAGGTTTCCAGCGTCAACCGTCTCTCCCAGAATATCGAGAATCAGGCTGGTTCCACCAGGGCAAATGGCGGTGCCAAATCCAATGGGAACATACGGGCCTGTTGCACCATTGATTTGCGGGGGGTTCCCAAACGGCGAGGGGAAAACCAGTTGGCCGAAAAGGCCGATTTGGGGAATAGAGGAGAACGGACCGAGGAGCAGGTAATGATGGCGAATTGGAGGGACGTCTGGACCATTTCCCACACCGAGAGAAATCCCCACATTGCGGTGATGCCAATCAACCTCGTCAAACGGTGCATCATTGCCGGGTGCCCGGAGATGGGAACCGTCCTCGACATGTTCGCTGGGTCCGGCACCACAGGAAGAGCCGCCCTGGAACTCATGTGCGGGTGCGTCCTCATTGAACTCAATCCGAGTTTCAAAACCTTGATTGACGACAGGCTGAACAACGTCCAGCCTCCCCTATTCAATCTATGACAAGGGGCCGCCGCAATATGAATCCATCGGGCCTGTTGGCCGCTATGTGGAGGCGCAGGGCTGCGGGTAATCATCTCTGCCGAACCCAACACCAAAATTATGACACCTGACCAAGCGGACGCCCTCATCCAGTCACAATCCCAGCTCATGGCCTCAGAGCGTGAGACGATGCTTGCAGAAGATCGCGAACGGATCTCACAGGGGCTCTCTCCAGCCAATGGCCCGCAGGAATGGTCCAACCATTCCAAAAGG
>DYRD01000184.1 GCA_020718905.1 Syntrophus aciditrophicus
CGATGTCTCGGCGATCCCCGACGACCTGCAACCCTACCTTCCCTTCCTCGGCAACTTGATCACCCAGATGGGGGCCGCGGGGATGGGCTATGAGGCCATGTCCAAGCGCATCACCATGAAAACGGGAGGGATAAGGTGCGCCCTCAATGCCGGTTTGATTATGAACCAAGGTAGTTCCTGGCAGGAAATGATCTTTCGCCTCAAGATTCTCGACAGGAATATTCCCGACGGGATCGGCATCCTGTCCGATCTTCTCTGTGCCGGCGACCTGACGGATCAACGCCGCATGCAGGATCTGCTGCTGGAAAAGAAGAACCGTTTCCATGCTTCCATTGTCCCTGCGGGCCATCTTTTTGCCCGGCGTCTTGCAGCTTCGTCCCTCTCCTTATCGGTATGGCGTGATGAACAGTGGCACGGCAAGACGCAGCTCCGCTACTTGAAACAAATGGCGGATGAACTCGGCAACAACCGAGAGTTTTTCTTGGAAAAGATAGGACGCCTAAAAACGGAGGTGTTCAGAAAAGACAGGCTGACCATCAACCTGACGGCGGAAGCAAGGGGGCTGACAGCAATGTTCGACAACCTTGCTCCCCTCGTCGCCGGATTGCCGTCCGGCAGCTTTCCCGAGCGCGCTGAGCCGCCAAGGTTAGAGACCCTTGACCGGGGGGTGGTCATCCCGGCCCAGGTATCCTATGTGGCCCGCGCCCTGCCGGCGCCATCCTACGGTCACAGCGATACGGCCGCCCTCATGGTGGCGTCGCGATATTTATCAAACGGCTATCTCTACAAACAGATCCGCATCCAGGGCGGCGCGTACGGGGGAATGTCTTCCTACGATCCCCTCGTCGGGATCTTCGCCTTTTTGTCATATCGGGATCCCCACATCCTCCGTACCTTGAAGGTCTACGATGACGCCAGCGCAGCGTTATCTCCGCAAAACATCTCTCAGGAGGATCTCGATAAGGCCATTATCGGAACCATCGGGGTAATGGACCGCCCCATGGATCCATCCAACAAGGGGTACACCGCCATGATCCGCCATTTATCAGGGCTGACCGACGACTACCGGCAGATCCTCCGGGATGAAATCCTGTCGATGACCACCGGAAAATTGGGAAAAGCAGCGACATGTTATTTAGACAAGTCAAGGGCCTCAAGCTCCGTAGCAGTCTTCAGCTCCGAAGAACAGTTGCAAAGAGTGAACGCATCCCGGGAGGACAAAAAGCTTCTTATGGAATTTCTTGAATAATCAACGAAAATGAGGAGGTATAAAGATGATGCATGGGCAAGGTAAAGTGGGATTGACGATGATTTTGCTCGCGGTCCTGCTCTTGTCGGGGTGCCTGGGCGGCAGGTACGGAAACATCTATCCCGATGGGCAGGTTTCCAGGGATTTCGACTCTTTTAAGATTGATCCCGGTGTGAATTACTATTACAGCGGCCCGAATCTTTACCCCAATGCCCTGATCGGCCTGAAGAAGGAATATACCCTTGATTCCGACCTCTGGAAACCTTTTAACCCGACCCCCGCAAGTTTCCGGGATATGATCCTCCACATGCAGGAAAAGGCAAGGGAATATCGAGAATTCCAGTATGGTTTCATCATGTACGACGATAAGGGGAAACCGATCGGTGTCTGGTACTCCATCCTCAAGGCACGGACCTTCACCCAGATGGGAGAGGGAAATAAGGTGAGAGTTTACACACCCGATCTAATGATATATATGACCGGACCGGGCGGGCCGACAACAGAGCAGGACAGAAGGTAACCCGTTCGTTTTTCATAAAAAGGGCGTACCCGTGATGGAGAGAACGGATACGCCCTTTTTTCATTGTACCGGACCTGCTTCTAAATCAATTCCTCCAGTTTGGCCAATGCCTGCCCCAGGTTTTCGGGATTAGGTCCCCCCGCCTGGGCCATATCAGGCCTGCCGCCGCCGCTGCCGCCCACAACAGGGGCCACGGCCTTGATGATGTTTCCCGCGTGGTAACGGCCGGCCAGATCCTTGGTAACCATACACAGGAGCATTGCCTTGCCTTCAACCTCGCTGCCCAGAAGAATGACGCCGGAGTGAAGCTTGTCGCGCAGTTTGTCGCCAAAGTCCCGCAGGGCCTTCACATCCGGGGCTTCAACAACGGCCGTCAGGACATTTACCCCTTTCAGTTCTTTTGCTTTGCCGATCAGATCCGCCGAATCCTTGGCCGCCAGTTTGCTCTTGAGGGAATCGATTTCCCTTTCCAGCTCTTTCTGATGTTTCAGGATTCGCTCGATTCGTTCGGCAAGCTCCAGGGGATTTGCCTTCAGAAAACCAGCCGCCTTCTTGAGCTCCGATTCGACGGCCTTGAAGTATTTTATTGCTTCGGTGCCGGTAACGGCTTCGATCCTCCGGACACCCGCCGCCACAGCCGATTCACCGATGACCTTGAGGGCGCCGATATCGCCGGTGCGGCTTACATGAGTTCCCCCGCAGAGTTCCATGCTGAAATCGCCCATTTTCACCACCCGGACATTATCGCTGTACTTTTCGTCAAAGACGGCCGCCGCACCGGTCTTCATCGCCTCCTCTTTGGGAAGGACCCGGGTGCTTACAGCGACATTGCGGCGGATAGAATCGTTCGCCATGGTTTCGATGGCATCCAGTTCCCCGGCTTCGATCCGGGTAAAATGGGTAAAGTCGAAACGGAGACGCTCCGGCGTCACCGACGAGCCCGCCTGCTTGATATGATCCCCCAGGGTCTTCTTCAGGGCCGCATTGAGGACATGAGTGCCCGAATGGTGGGCCTCCGTCGCCCGCCGGGTGGCTTCGTCCACCCT
>DYRD01000070.1:0-12780 GCA_020718905.1 Syntrophus aciditrophicus
GTGAAGCGCGTTATCATGGAAAAAAGCGGGATGAGGCATCTGGTTTATTTCTGGTTCAGCCAGCGCGGACGGGTTCTGACCAGTGCCTACGAGCTGAAGCTCTACAATCTCTGGGACGGACTGGTGAAGAAAAGGACGGATGGCGCCCTGGTCCGGGTGCTTTCTCCGGTTGATTCATCGGAAAAGATCGATGATGCCGACCAGAGGCTCCAGTCATTCATCGGTGAAATGATGCCCCTGCTGGATGCATATATCCCCGGTTCCTCAAGAAATTAACCCATGTTCTATTTCTCGTCAATTCTGCTTGCGGTCTTCATTACGGTCAGCCTGATCCCCATCGTGATCAAACTGGCCGAAAAATACCAGATGGTCGATTTTCCCAATCCGCGTAAGGTTCACACCCGCCCCATACCGCGAATCGGCGGGCTGGCCATTGCACTCGGCGCGTTTATTCCCATCATTTTCTGGTCGGCGGCGGATGATTTTGTACGGGCCTATCTGGCCGGTGCGGGAATCCTGGTGCTCTTCGGTCTTGTTGATGACATGAAGGGACTTGAATACAAGGCCAAATTCACGGGGCAGGCGCTGGCGGCCCTGGCTGTCGTCTTTTACGGCGGAGTGCGGATTCATTCCCTCGGAACGTTGCTGCCCGAAGCTGTGTCGCTGCCCGAATGGCTTGCTGCTTTACTCTCGATTGTCGCGGTGATAGGGGTCACAAACGCCATCAACCTTGCCGACGGCATGGACGGTCTCGCCGGCGGCATTTCCCTCCTCTGTTTTGCGTTTATAGGATATCTCGGATATCTGGAAGGGAACAGCGCCGTTATCCTCATGTCTTTGGCGCTGGCGGGGGCGATCTTCGGATTTTTACGGTTTAACACGTATCCGGCCAGCCTCTTCATGGGCGACACGGGAAGTCAGCTCCTGGGGTTTTCCGCTGTTGTGCTTGCCGTCAAGGTCACACAGGGAAGCACCCCGCTGAGTCCTTTACTGCCGTTGATCATTCTGGGTTTTCCCGTTCTCGATACCCTGACCGTGATGGTTGAGCGGGTCAGGGAGGGGCGCTCTCCCTTCTCACCCGACAAGAAGCACTTTCACCATCGGCTTCTTCGCCTTGGTCTCTCCCATGCCGAAGCGGTCGTCGTGATCTATCTGATTCAGGCCGTGCTGATTGTTGCCGCCATTCTGTTCAAGTACTACAACGACTGGGTGCTGATGATCATTTACACGGCTTTTTCGACCGCCGTCATCAGTTCCTTTGTATTTGCGGACAAAGCCGGATTTCAATTCCAGCGCCACCCTGCGTTCGATCATAAATTCAAGGGCGGCTTGCGGATGATCACGGAAAAAAAGTGGGTTATCAGGGCAGCCTTCGGAATGTCGAAAATCATGATTCCGTTTTTGTTTCTCTTTTCCTGCCTTGTTTCCGCAAAAATTCCCGGCTACGCCTCGGTCATTGCCGTAAGCTTCATCCTGCTTGTCGCGGCGGCGCTGTTTTTTGCGAAAAAGCACCTGGGTCTTTGTCTGAGGATCGTTGTTTACCTGACAATACCACTGGTTCTTTATTTTGTCGAAGTGAAAAAAGCGGCCTGGATCAGTCCGGGAATATCCGCACTGTACAGCCTTTCCTTCGGACTTGTAGCGTTTTTTGCGCTTTTGACGGTGAAATTCTCCAGGAGAACGAAGGGATTCCGGCTGACGACGATGGATTTTCTCGTCATCTTTATCGCCATGGTTGTTCCCAATCTGCCGGAACAGTCGATGCGAAATCATCACCTGGAAATGCTGGCTGTTGAAATCATAGTTATGTTGTTCAGTTACGAAGTCCTGATCACAGAGCTCCGGGGAAAATTTAATGCTCTGACGGCTTCGACGATGGCGGCCCTGGCAATAGTCGGCATACGCGGCGGCGTGGGCTGGTAAGGCAAGTAAAAAATGTAGATTCAATAAATCAGTCAATCCGGGAGACAAATCATGTTCAGAAAAAAGATTATTATTGATTCGATTGCGTTACTTTTGACTATTGCGGTCTTGACGGCATGCAGTGGTCCCGAGCAGAAAAAGGCCAAATTCTACAGTAAAGGGAAGGCGCTGTACGAAAAAGGGGAATTCGTGAAGGCCAATCTCGAGTTCAAAAATGCCGTCCAGATCGACCCCAAATATGCCGATCCCTATTACATGATGGGAATGATCGCGTTAAAATCAGGAAATCCGCAAAGCGCATATGGTAAATTCTCCAAGGCCGTCGAACTTTTACCGCAGCATTGGGGCGCCCAGGCGCAGTTAGGCAAGTTTCTGCTGGGCGCCGGCAAGCTTGACGATGCCCTGGCTAAAGCGGATATTGTCTTAAAAGCGGAACCGAAAAACGAGGAGGCCCTCATTTTGAAAGGCGCCGTCCTGATCAAGAAAAAAGAAACCGAAAACGCGCGCCGTTTTCTGGAAGGGGTTCTGGGAAAGGATGTCCGCAATCCCGATGGCTACCTGCTTTTAACGTCAATTTTCCTGCAGAACGGGGATAGAGAGGGTGCGGAAAAAACGCTGCGCGAGGGTATCAAGGTCAATGAGAAGGCGATTTCCCTTTACCTCGCACTTGCCGACGTCCACCTGCAGAAAAAAGAGGCAGATGAGGCCGTGGGTCTTATGCGGAAGGTGATCGAGATCGAGCCGGAGGCGGGGGGGCATCGTCTGGCCCTGGCCGGCCTTTACTGGGGGCTGGGCAAGGAACCGCAGGCGGCGGAGACCCTGAAAACTTATGTTGAGGCCGTTCCGTCCAATGAGGAACGGTGGGTTCAGGCTGCAAGTTTTTACGCGGAGAGAAACAGGCACACCGAGGCTGAACGGCAATTGAAGGAGGGGATTCGTCAGAATGGCAAAAGTTTCCGGATTCGCTTTGCCCTGAGCCGTTTCTATCTTGCGATCAACCGTCCAGATCAGGCCGTATCGATTCTCAAGGAATGTCTTGGCTTATCAAATGATCCAAAGGATCCCAATATCCTGCAAACCAAAAATTCATTGGCGGGAATCTATCTGGCGCGAGAAGAAAATGAAAAGGCCATCTCTTATGTTGATGAGGTGATCAAGGAGAGTCCCAAGAATGTCGATGCCAATTTTGCCAGGGGAAGCATCCTGCTTATGAAGGGGGAAGGTGCGCAGGCTGTTTCCGCCTTCCGGATTGTGGTCAGCGAACGTCCCCGGTTCCTTCTCGGCCATATCGGTCTTGCCGAGGCGCATGCCCTGAACAAGGAGACCTCCCTTGCCTTTGATACCCTCAAGAATGCCCTGAAAAGCGCGCCTGATTCCAGTAGAGACATAACGCGTGCAATGGCACGCATCTACACATCGCAGAAAGATTTCAAGAACGCCGAATCGCAGTACCAGAGCATTTTGACGGCTAATCCCGGGGATTTGGAGGTCCGGGCCGATCTGGGAGATCTCATGCTCCAGGCGGGCGATTTGAAACGGGCTGAAAAGGAGTACATGGATATCAGGCGCCAGGCGCCCAAACATCCTGTCGGTTACATGAAAATGAGCGCCCTGTATGTTGCCGGGGGGAAGTGGGACAGGGCCATCGCCGAGCTGGAGCAGGCGCTGCGGATTAATCCGAACCTCTGGAAGGCAACAAACGATTTGGCCTATCTTTTGGTTGACTACGGCCGGGGCAGGCAGGACATTGACAGGGCTCTGACGCTGGCTGAAAAGGCCAGATCGTTGAGCCCGGAGAGCGCGTCAATATGGGATACCCTCGGCTGGGTTAACTATCGCAAGGGTGAGATGAATCAGGCGGTTCATTGGCTTGGAAAGGCGCAAGCCCGCAACCCGTTGAATCCCGTTATCAATTACCATTTGGGAATGGCCTATTTCCATGCGGGAAATCCAGGGAAAGCCAAAGAGTACCTGCAGCTTTCCCTGGCGTCCAAAATATCCTTCCCTGGGAAGGACGAGGCGCAAAAGACCCTTGCCGCCACCCATTAACGGCCTGCTTCTTCTTAAAAACTGATTAACTGGTCATCGAAAGCTTCCATCACATTTTTCTATATAACAATGAAGGAGTTAAAAAATCATGCTTCGAAAGACAGGGATTCTGCTGCTTGCAATCGGGATGCTGGGAACGTCTTTTCCCGGTCTGTCCCGGAGTGCAAACGGGGTTGCGCCCTCCCCGGCGCCGGCGTCAACGACAACGGAAGGGGCTTCTGCTTCGGCCGCGTCTTCCCCATCGACAGGGGTGTCCGATGAGGATGGCTATCTGATAGGTCCGGGAGATGTGCTGGATATTTCGGTGTGGAAGGATGAGGCATTGACACGTTCCTGTGTTGTCAGGCCGGATGGCGCCATCTCCTTTCCGCTTATTGGCGAAATCCGGGCAACAGGGAAAACAGCCGTTCAGCTCAAGGAGGAAATGGAGGGCAAACTTGTTCGCTATGTCCCGGAGCTTGTTCTTTCTCTGGATGTAAGACAGGTTAACAGCCTGATTATCTACGTGATCGGCAAGGTCAATTCCCCCGGCCGCCAGGTCGTGAATGCCAACATCAATGTCCTGCAGGCCCTTGCCACCGCAGCGGGGCTTAATCCCTTTGCTAAAAGGAACAGGATAAAGATTTACCGGCAGCAAAACGGAAAGACGGAAATCCTCCCTTTCGAGTATGACGAGGTCGTTGACGGGAAGCGACTGGAGCAAAACATTCGTCTTCAAAGGGGCGATGTTGTTGTCGTTCCGTAATGATCCGTAATCGCTACATTTTTCTGCTTCTTGTTTTGCTGACCTTCCCATTGCCGGTCCGGGCCGGCGAGTTTCGTCTTGTTCCGTCCATATCTGCAAGGGAGGAATACAGCGATAACATCTTTCTGACAAGCGATGGTGTTAAAAATGATTTCATCACCACTGTCTCCCCCGCAGTTGAGGTGGTCAGGAAGACCGAAAGACTGCACAGCAGTGCGCTGGTGCGCCTGGAGCGGATTGATTATATGGATAGCCGGGAATTGAACGCAACCGATCAGACTTACCAGGGTAAATTCCGGTATCTTGCCACACCTCTGCTCGGAATTTCCGCTGAAGCCGGTTATACCAGAGATTCCCGTCCGGATCGCGATATCGGCATCTCCGGACTTGTTCTCTCCACGGTGCCGCGGAACCGCATCAACATCTCCCTGTCCGCCGATGACCAGTTGAGCGAAGAAATGGCGGTTTTAATTTCATATGCCTTCGACAAGGAATCCTATGACAATTCCCGGTATGTCGACAATCAATCCCACAATGTCAATACCGGCCTGACCCACGATCTTGGCCGGTATTTTCCGGGCCTAAAAGGGAGGGTAAACCTTGGCTACAGCGCCTATGTCTCTTCCGGCTACCGGAACGACGGTCTGATGGGCACGGTCGGATTTTCGCGGGATTTCAATGAGCTCTGGAGCATCCTTCTGGACGGCGGTCTCCGCTTCAACTGGTCAGAATCATCGCTGTACGGTTTTCACTATGATAACCACGGCTGGGGCTGGGTAGGGACATTAACGGTGAACCGCAAGGGAGAGCGGGGGGAAGGCAGTCTCTCGTACGGCAGGGAGATGACAGCGGCAAGCGGGGTGAGCGGGATGGTGGAGCGAGACACGCTGACGTTAGCAGTCAGGAAGAAGATGACGGAAGAATTTTCCATCTTCTGCAGTGCCGGCTATACGACCAATCAGTCCGATTCGGCCGGATACTTCACGCAGGCCATCAAAGAGCGCACCCTGCGGATCAACCCCGGCATCCGCTACGAATTTTCCAGAGATATCGCCCTCGAGGCATCTTATGACTACACGGCAATTGACAACCTCGCATCGAACACCGGGGTGGTAAGAAATCTCTTTTCGATCCGTCTTTACATGCAGCATCCTTTTTTGGAATAGCGGCAAGGATACAAACACTTAGTCCATTTCTAAAAAACTTTTTTAAAATCCAAACTTTTCGTTAAGGAATATGTGATCATGGAATCAAATCTGCCATCTTTCATTGAAAATATGGACTCACGCCCTACCGCGGAACACTATGAATTCATTCAAGACGACCAACTGCTGGAGGCGCCGACTGTAAAGAGCATCGTCAATCCGGTGGAGCCTGTTTTTAAAAATGCAACCTGCCTGAATGTGCTCGAACACTTCATGAAGAATAAAAGCGTTAATTCGCTGCCTGTGATCGGCGACGACCGCAAACCGGAGCTGTTGATAGACCGAAGGGTTTTCATGGAATTTTTCGCACGAATGTATATCCGCGAACTTTTCGGACGGACCGAAGTCGGGAATCTATTGCAGGTAAAGGACTATGAAGGCCATAACCCTCTCATCGTTGAGGAAACAACCAGCATGGAAGACATCGCCAATATCATTGTCAGCAACGGTATGCACCACATGGTGACGGGCATCATCGTGACCCGTGACGGTCAATATCAGGGGGTGGCCCATGGCCAGGATATGTTGAACGTTATTACCAGGCGCAAACAGGCGGAACTGTTCTATCTCGCCCATTATGACCACCTGACCGGGGCGCCGAACCGGACATTGTTCGTTGACAGGCTGAACCGGGCCCTGCTCGATGCCCAGAGAAATGGTAATTTCGTGGCTCTGCTGTTCGTCGATGTGGACCGATTCAAAAACATCAACGATTCGCTGGGGCATAGTTGCGGGGACGCGTTTCTGCGAATACTCGTTAATCGCCTGCGGATGTCCGCCCGCAAATCGGACACCGTGGCGCGAATAGGCGGCGATGAATTCGTCATCCTCATGTATAACAATATGAACGACACCGACAGCGCCACTTTAGTCGCACAGCGGATACTGGATTCGATGCAAGCGCCGGTTGATGTCCTGGGGCATTCACTGGTGGTGACGGTCAGCATCGGCATTGCCGTCTATCCACAGGATGGCAAGGATATCAGCACCGTGCTGGCCAAAGCCGATACCGCGATGTACGAAGCCAAAAACGCCGGCGGCAATGGTTTCTGTGTTTACAGCGTAAGCAACGGTCACTTTGACCCCTCGCGGCTTTCCCTTGAACATGATTTGCGCGAGGCAATCGACAACGGTGGACTGCTGCTTCATTTCCAGCCTCAGGTTGATCTTGCCAGCCATCGGATTCGGGGCGTTGAGGCGCTGGTGCGCTGGCCTCATCCGGTACGCGGTATGATTTCGCCAACGGAATTTATCCCGATCGCAGAGGGATGCGGCTTGATTGTGCGGCTCGGCGAATGGGTATTGCGTGAAGCATGCCGCCAACTGGGGGAATGGAATGCGAGCGGTTTCCCTCCGGTGCGCATGTGCATTAACGTATCCGCCGTCCAGTTTCACAGAGAGGGTTTTATGACGATTCTGAAATCGGCACTGGAGGATAGCGGCGTCGATCCAACCCTTATCGAACTGGAAATGACCGAAAGCCTGCTCATGCATAACGTGGATAACGTTCTGGAAACGCTAAAAGAAATCAGGGTGTTGGGTGTAGGCCTCGCCATCGATGACTTCGGCACCGGTTTTTCCAGCCTGAATTACCTGCGTCGCTTTCCAATCAACCGACTGAAGATCGACCAGTCCTTCGTTCGCAATATCGAGAACACCCCCGCCAACGAATCCATAACGAAAGCCATCATTGCCCTGGCGGAAAGCCTTTCGCTGGATATTGTGGCTGAAGGCATCGAAAAGATATCCGAGCAAAGTGTACTGGAAAAATTAGGCTGCGTGGAAGGACAGGGATACCTGTTCGCCCGACCGCTTTCCGCTGCGGATGTATCCGACCTGCTGAGGAAAAACAGTGCCCCGCCGGTTATCGACTGCTGATCCGCGCCCCCGGGGAGCTGCGGGTGGCAATGACCGCCGCAACAGAAAGATACAAACGCATGAAAACACGATGTTGCCATGAGGCAAAGGGAGTTGAGACCTTGAATATCTGCCCGTTGTTGTCACCCCCGGCGAAAGCCGTGGCCCAGAAGGTCTTGAAAAGACAAGGATACCGGCTTTTGCCGGGGCGGCAGTTCAGGTAAATTTCGAAGAAATTCAAAGGCTTAAGATTTAAACCATCATGTAATCAGGAGATTGCCCAGTGGAAGACAGAAAAGCGTTATCATTTAAAGATATAGTTTCAATCGTCAGCAGGAGGCGATGGCTGCTGGTCATTCCGGCACTTGCCATCTTCCTGCTGTCGGTGGCCGTTGCCCTGCTTCTGGAACCGACTTACCGCTCCACATCGACGATTTTGATCGAAGAGCAGGAAATCCCCAGGGAATATGTCATGGCAACCGTGACCAGCTACGCGGAACAACGCCTGCAAAGCATCAACCAGCGGATTATGAGTTCAGCGCACATTATTGATATCATTAATCGTTTTAACCTCTATGCCGATGAACGAAAACGGTACCCGATCGAAGAGATCATCAATAACATGAGGACAAGGGATATTAAATTCGAGACCATTACCGCGGATGTCGTCGATCGCCGGTCGGGGGTAGCGAAGGTGGCCACGATAGCCTTTACGCTTTCCTATGAAGGCAGGGATCCCCAGGTGGTTCAGCAGGTTGCCAATGTCCTCGCCTCCCTTTATCTCGAGGAGAATATCAGGGTGGTCGAGCAGCAGACGACGAGCACCACGAAATTCCTTGAGGATGAGATGAGAAACGTTCAGGACAGGCTCTTTGAACTGGACAAACAGATCGCCCTCTATAAGGAGAAGAATCCCCGCTCACTTCCCGAGCTCCTGCAGTACAATCTCCAGACCCTCGATTCTACCGGAAGAAGTCACGAGCAGTACGTCGAACAGCTTCGGACTCTCAGGGAGAAGGAGAGCTATCTGCAGAGTCAACTGACGAGCATGGCGCCTGCAGAGGATAACCTGGATAGTCCGGACAAGCTGTTTTTAAGGGAGCTGAAGGCAAAGCTTCTGACCTTGAAATCAAAATATTCCGATGAATATCCCGATGTGAAAAAGATAAAAGCGGAAATAGCCGAGCAGGAAAAAAAGGTTAACGCCGACACCGGCGGGAAGGATGCCTCGAAACAGCCGGGCTATTCCGCCGGGGTGGCGATTGCCGCGCAATTGGCCGGTATCCGGTCGGAAATCGATTCAGTCAATCGGCAGATAGAGGCCGCTGAAAAGAAGATGGGCGATTATCGCCGAAGACTGGAAATGTCCCCCCGGGTGGAGGAGGGGTACATGCACCTGATGGACGAAAGAAAAAACACCCAGCTCAAGTACGATGATCTTATGAAGAAGCTGATGGAATCGAGGGTGGCCTCCGGGCTTGAAAAGGGGCAAATGGGAGAACGTTTCACTTTGATCGACCCGGCCAGGCTTCCGGAGAAACCTGTCAAGCCGAATCGCCCCGCCATTATTCTGATCGGCATTATTCTGGGGATAGGCGCGGGGTTGGGAATGGCAACCCTGAGGGAAACGACCGACAATTCGGCTCGCAGCGCTGAAGATATGGCGCGAATCTTCACCTTGCCTGTACTTGCCGAAATACCGGAAATAATCACCTTGCAGGATGAACGACGCAGACGCAGACGATTGAAAATCAAAGTCCTGGCAGCCGTTCTCCTGCTGGTGATAGTTATCGTGGTTTTTCATTTCTTTGTCATGGACATCGATGTTTTATGGGCGCGTATCTCCAGAAAATATCTAACCTTTTAATAGAAATGCAGTTTGAAAAGGAGTGTTTTGAAATATGGGCAGGCTCAGTGAAGCGATATCGCGTTTTAAAAAGGGGCAGGACGGGATCGATGAAGATTTTTCCAGCTTCGTGGGTGAAAGCAACAACATTCAAGAAAAAAAGAGGCGGGAGGGGTGGATATCGCCCGACTATTTAAAATCCCCGCACGTTTATCTGGATCCGGGGGTCGTTGCTGAAAACCGTTGCCTTGTGTATCTGGATAATGTTCCGGAAATGGAGTCGTACAGGGTTCTGCGGACGCAAATCATGCAGCGGACACAGGGTTCCGGCGGAAACACGATCATGGTGACCAGTGCCCTGCCCGGTGAGGGAAAAACGCTTACAGCCATAAATCTCGCCTTCACCTTTGCCCGCGAGTTCCAGCAGACGGTACTGCTGGTTGATGGTGATTTGAAAAAGCAGGATATCCACAAATGCCTGGGATACGACAGCGAACGGGGACTTGCTGAATATCTTGCTGATTCCGCCCCTTTGCCCGAATTGATCAAATGGCCCGGAATCGAAAAGATTACGATCATTTCCGGGGGGCGGCCCTTTCCTGCAAGCGCCGAATTGCTTGGATCGCCGCGCATGCGGGACCTCGTTTCCGAATTAAAAAGCCGCTATCCCGAGAGGTACATCATTTTCGACGCTCCCCCGGTGCTTGTCGGAGCGGATGCTCTGGCCTTTGCCCCTCTCGTTGACTATGTCGTTGTTGTTGTACAGGCTGGAAAAACGTCAATGGACGAAGTCAACAAGGCCCTCGAGTTTCTTCCGGGCGGGAAGATACTCGGCTTTACGTTGAACCGCTGTGAAAGACCGTTGTGAGCAGATTTGCGGCATCCAAACCTTATACGAGAGAAAACCAATGATGGACAAAACCCGAATTTATGTAGCCGGCCACCGGGGTATGGTGGGCGCGGCCATTGTCCGTACGCTGTGGGAGAAGGGGGGTGCCAGCATCCTCACCCGCACCCATGCCGAGCTTGATCTGACGAACCAGGCGGCCGTACGCGCCTTTTTCGAAACCGAGAGACCCGGACAGGTCTATCTGGCGGCGGCCAGGGTGGGGGGCATCCACGCCAATGACACCTACCCGGCCGAGTTCATCTACCAGAACCTGATGATCGAGGCCAACATCATCGACGCAGCCTACCGCATCGGCGTCGAAAAGCTGCTTTTCCTCGGCTCCAGTTGCATCTATCCGAGACTGGTTCCGCAGCCCATGCGGGAGGACGCGCTTCTCACCAGCACGCTGGAGCCCAGCAACGAGCCCTACGCCATCGCCAAGATCGCCGGGATAAAACTCTGCGAAAGCTACAACCGGCAGTACGCCACCGACTTCCGCAGCGCCATGCCGACGAACCTCTACGGCCCCGGCGACAACTACCATCCGGAAAACAGCCACGTCATTCCGGGTCTCATCCGCCGCTTCCATGAAGCGAAAATCGCCGGCGCCCCACGCGTTATCATCTGGGGTACGGGCGCGCCCCGGCGCGAGTTTCTCTACGTGGACGACATGGCCTCTGCCTGCGTCTTTGTGATGAACCTCGACAAGGCCATCTACGATCGGCACACCCGGCCCATGCTCAGCCATATCAACGTCGGCTGCGGATACGATATTACCATCGGGGAACTGGCCGGGGCTGTGGGCCAGGCGGTCGGCTACCGGGGAGAGATCGCGTTCGACCCGACCAAACCGGACGGCCCTCCGCGCAAATTTCTGGACAGCTCGCTTATCAACTCCCTCGACTGGCAGGCGAAGATCAGCCTTGAAGAGGGGCTGCAACACGCCTACGCCGATTTTCTCCATAACGAAAGGAACAGGAACGTATAACCATGATCATGACCATGCCGGAACAACAAAAAGTAGCGCTCATCACCGGGATAACCGGCCAGGACGGCTCCTATCTTGCCGAATTGCTGCTCGAAAAGGGGTACGAGGTGCACGGCGTCAAGCGCCGCTCCTCGCTTTTCAACACCGAGCGAATCGACCATCTCTACCGCGATCCCCACGAATTCAAAGAAAATGACCCATCAAAAGGCGATCGTCCGGCGCTCCATCTCCACTACGGAGATATGACCGACAGCAGCAACCTTACCCGCCTCGTCGCGGAAACCAGGCCGGACGAGGTGTACAACCTGGCCGCGCAAAGCCATGTCGCCGTGAGCTTCGAATCCCCGGAATACACGGCCGATGTTGATGCGCTGGGGACGCTGCGCCTGCTCGAAGCGATCCGCTTCCTGGGGCTTGAGAAGAAAACCCGCTTCTACCAGGCAAGCACCAGCGAACTGTTCGGTCTCGTTCAGGAAATCCCCCAGCGGGAAACAACCCCTTTCTATCCCCGCAGCCCCTACGCCGCAGCCAAGCTCTACGCCTACTGGATTGCCGTGAACTACCGCGAGGCCTACGGCATGTACGCCTGCAACGGTATCCTCTTCAACCACGAGTCGCCGAGAAGGGGAGAGACGTTCGTCACCCGCAAGATCACCCGCGCCCTTGCAAACATCAGCCAGGGCCTTGAGGATTGCCTCTACATCGGGAACCTCAACGCCAAGCGGGACTGGGGCCACGCGAAAGATTACGTGCGGATGCAGTGGATGATGCTTCAGCAGGACGAACCGCGGGACTACGTGATCGCAACGGGTGTGCAGTACAGCGTCCGCCAGTTTATCGAGATGGCCGCCGGGAAGCTCGGGATCGCCATCCGCTGGGAGGGCGCCGGGATCGACGAGGCCGGGTATTGGGATGCACGCAGCGACAATTCGCCGCTCGCTTCCCGTGCCGTGCAACCGATCATCCGGATCGATAAACGGTACTTCCGCCCCTCCGAGGTCGAAACGCTGTTAGGCGACCCGGCGAAAGCGAAGGCGGACCTTGGCTGGATCCCCCGGATCACCCTTGACGAGATGATCGACGAGATGGTGGCCCATGACCTGGAAATGGCGAAGCGCCATGCCTTATTGAGGGAAAATGGGTATGCGATTCCTGTTTGTAAAGAAAGTTGATTGCCGGGTATCGGTTCTGATAATTCCTCCCTTCTCGGATCCTCCATGGCTCCGTTATTCATTTGATTTTCCCGCCTGACCCCCCCCCTGAAAATCCCCCCATTGC
>DYRD01000070.1:12803-13125 GCA_020718905.1 Syntrophus aciditrophicus
ACAGGGCCGGTCTTCCCGCACCGCCCGCCGTTTCCCGCAACCGGTATCAAAAGCGACGTCATCTGGAGTACTTTCCATGCTCTGATTGAACCACCTTTCTGTTGTAACCTCACGTATATTTATATCCACGTCTGGTTGTTCGCATCCGTTTATCAAAAATCCCGTCTGGCGTACATGCGCTTCCAGAGACTCTGGACGGGTTTTAATGGCTTTCCTGTTCAACCTTGCAAAATTACGAATGTATTATATCAAATATCCAGTTTATCAATCAGCTTCTTGACTGTTCATAATGGCTGTGTTAATCCTCGGCGAAATTTCTACC
>DYRD01000020.1 GCA_020718905.1 Syntrophus aciditrophicus
TTATAGAACAATCCTCCCACTTATGCACCTGTCCAGTTTTGCCATACCCGCTCTACTTTTGCCCCCCCACCATACTTCATATCTGGTGTGGGTGCTAAAATCGGAAAGTCAAAGAAGGTTAAAGACACGTTAAAGGAATATTCTCGATAAAAGTCGAAATTTGCTAATAAAATGGCGGAAGTGCATGGGAATCGAACCCACCTGGGACGGTTTTAGCGCCCCACACCAGATTTGAAGTCTGGGAGGCCCACCAGTGACCTTGGCACTTCCGTGCTGAAGAACAATGTCTGGTTATACTTCCGGCTCAATTTTAGGATGCATTAAGAGCCCTGATTTACTACACATAATCGGGATGATCGTTCTGTTCCATCGATCTGCCCAGTACCTGGACCAGTACTTCTTCGCCTTTCTGAAACGATGTCCCCTGTTCCGGAAGGACGATGAGCCCATTGGCCCGAACCATGGATTTCAGTATCCCCGACCCCTGTTCCCCCGTTGAACTGACATAATAGCGCCCGCCTTCCCAGCGGACCTGCCCGCGCATAAAATAGCGCAAACCCTCTCTTTTGGCAAGGGTCTCTTCCAGGGTGGCCCGGATCATTTTGCGGTAAAGGTTCTTATGTCCCATCATTTTAAGGATGGACGGACGGACGAACTGTTCAAAGGAGACCATGGAAGAGACGGGATTTCCCGGCAGCCCGAAGACCGGAACGCCCTGAATGGACCCGAAGGCCAGGGGCTTGCCGGGACGCATCGCCACCTGCCAGAATTGCATGGCGTTCCCCACTTCCTTCATAATGTCCTTGACGAGGTCATAGTCCCCGACGGAGACGCCCCCCGAGGAGATGATCAGATCCGCCCGGGTAGCCGCCCGGAATTTCTCGATCAGGTTTTCCCGCCGGTCTTTGACGATTCCCAATTGAAGGACGTTGGCGCCGCTTTCCATGACCTGGGCGGCGGTGGCGTAGCTGTTGCTGCTGATAATCTTCCAGGAAGAGGGCCGTTCGTCGATATCGACGAGCTCGTCGCCCGTGGCGAGGACTGCCACCACCGGCCGCTGATAGACGGAGACGAAGGAGCGTCCCAGGGCGGCCAGCATCCCCACTTCCGCCGGACGGATAAGAGACCCGCTGCAGATAACCGTTTCGCCCTCCCGGACGTCCTCGCCGGCAAGGCGGATGTCCAGTCCCGGCCTGGCTGCGACATGGATATGGACCTGACGGCCATCCGGGTGGGTGTCTTCCATGCGGACAACGGCGTCGGCCCCTTCCGGAAGGGGAGCGCCGGTCATGATCCGGGCGGCCTGACCAGTGGCAAGGGCCTTTTGGGGGACCGACCCGGCCGGTATATCCTCAATGACGTTCAGAATTGCGGGGCTTGAGCTTTTTGCCCCTTTCGTATCGCCGGAACGGACGGCGTAACCATCCATGGAGGAATTGTTCGTCGGCGGCAGGTGACGGGGGGCGACGATGTCCTCACCCAGAACCCGTCCCAGGGCCTCCAGAAGGTTCACTTTCTCTACGGGCAGCGGGGCGACGGCAGCGAGAATAGTCTTCAGGGCTTCATCAACACGAATCATGTCGGTGAAACTATATGAAAAGGGAGGTCTTGTCAACCATTACCAATGTTTACCCTTGAAGAAAAGCCGTTTATATTATAGGTAGACCATCTTGGCAGACAAAACAATAATCGGGACCGTGCATATGGACAAAAAAGAGATCCAGGGTAAGATCCGCAAACTCCTCGCAGAAAAAAAGGCGATCCTCCTTGCCCATTATTATCAGCGGGAGGAAGTGCAGGAAATTGCCGATTATCTGGGAGATTCCCTGGGTTTGAGCATCGAGGCGGCCAAGACGGATGCCGCGGTGATTGTCTTTGCCGGGGTCCATTTCATGGCGGAGAGCGCTTCCATCCTTGCTCCGGAGAAAACGGTGCTCCTACCCAGGGCCGATGCCGGCTGTCCCCTTGCCGACACGATAACGGTGGAGCAGCTCCTGGCGGCAAAGGGGCGATACCCCGACGCCACGGTGGTCACGTACATCAATTCCTCGGCGGAGATCAAAGCCCACAGCGATATCTGCTGTACCTCCGCCAACGCCCTGAAAGCGGTGCAGTACCTGCCCGGAGAGGGACCGGTCCTGATGGTTCCCGACGGCAATCTGGCCCGCTATGTCGCAAAGCAGACAAAAAGGACGATCATCCCCTGGGAAGGATTTTGCCCCATTCATCACCACCTGACGGCGGCGCAAGTCAGTCGTGCCAAGGCCGCCCATCCCGAATGCACCCTCGCGGTCCTCGCCCTGGCCGATTTTGTCGGCAGCACCACTGCCATGCTCGGTTACGCCGGGGAACCTTGGGTCCGTAAATTGATCGTCGGCACGGAGATGGGCATCCGCTGCCAACTCCAAAGCCGCTACCCGGAAAAGATCTTTATCCCCGCCTCGGAAGAGATGCGCTGTGAAGACATGAAACGTACGACCCTCACAGACATTCTGGCCTCGCTTACGGAGATGAGGCATGTCGTCAAGGTTCCGGAAGCAGTGAGGATGCCCGCAAAACGGTCCCTCGACAGAATGCTGGAGCTGTCTTGATTTCCTGAAATGAAAAAGATTATACGGCAGGCGATAAAGAGTCCCGATCCGGCCTGGGCAGATTTGCAGGAACGGATCGGTCGGGGGGAGAGGTCCATTCGGGTCCATGGCGTGGAAGGGGCGGCGAAGCCTCTTTTGATAGCCCTGCTGCACCAGCAAACCCCCCGGCCGCTGTTGATCATTACCCCTACGGAGAAGGAGGCGAAGCAGTGCTGCCGCGATCTTTCCTTTTTTGCCGGGGCCGGGAAGGTATTTCTCTACGCTCCCTGGGAGGTTGTCTCGACGGACCTTTTCGCCTGGCAACGGGAGGTGGAATTGTCGCGAAGCGAGGTTCTCTGCCGCCTTCTGGCCGAAGAACCCGTTCTGGCCGTTGCCCCCGTGAAGGCCCTACTCCAGAAAATACCTCCTAAAAAGACGGTTGCCGCTTATATCCGCCCCGTTGCCATGGGAGATTTCATCGACCGGGACGAATGGATTCTCCACTTGCTCCAAGGCGGATACCACCGCGTTTCCCTTGTGGAAGGGAAGGGGGAATTCGCCGTTCGCGGCCATGTCGTCGATCTCTTTCCCCCGACGGCAGCGCATCCCTTGCGCCTGGAGTTTATCGGCGACGAAATCGAATCCATCCGGCAATTCGACCCCGTATCTCAGCGATCAAAAATAGAGGTGGTCGAATTTCTATTGACGCCGGCAAGAGAAATCATCATGACCGCGGAACGTCAAAGCCTCGGCATCCAGCACATCAAAGCCCGGGCCAACGACCTGGGACTGCCGCGCTTGATGAAGGACCGGCTGGTGGAGCGGCTGGCCAACGGCCTGACCATGTCCATCAACCCCCTGCTCCTCCCGCTCTTCTACGATGACGGGGAGCACCCCGGATTGCTCCTGGATTACTTTTCCTCCACGGGATTGCTGATCTTTGACGATACCATGGCGATCGGATCTTCCCGGGAGAGTCTCGAGAACGAGATTGACCGGCTCCTCATGAAGGCCCACCAGGAGGAAAGGTTTTATCTGGAAAGGGAGGCCCACTACTGGACGGGCGACGTTCTCCCCGATTCCCCGGCGGGCTTCCAGAGCCTTCATTTCGACAATCTGGCCCTCGGTATTCACCCCGATGGCGTGGCCTTTCATATATCGAACGATACGGGAGTCAAATCGGGACTTCAGGTGCAGGATGAGGCCGGAGAGATCCTTTTCCCCCTGGCCGAGCGGATCAGGGAATGGGTCGGGAATGCCTATCAGGTGTTTTTCCTCTGCAGCGGGTCCGAGGGCCGGCAACGCATGGTACAACTCTGCGCATCATATCGGCTCCCCTGTAATGTCCTCCCCGGGGATCATCCTTTTTTGGAGTTTTTTTCTCCGTCGGCGGGTCAGGGCTCCCTCGGCATTTGTGAAGGCAGGATCTCCGTCGGGTTTGTTTACGAGGCCCTGCGCCTCGTCCTGATTTCCGACGAAGAGATCTATGGGCAGAAGATCGCCATCCGGCGGGCGCGGCCCGTGCGGGATGGATATTTCCTCAAATCTTTCGGGGAACTCAAGGAAGGGAACTACGTCGTCCACAAGGAACACGGCATCGGTCTGTACCGCGGCCTTCAGAAGCTTGCCGTGGAAAGCATGGAGAATGATTTTCTCCTCATTGAATATCTCGATGGGGACAAGCTTTATATCCCCGTGGATCGTCTGGATCAGATCCAGCGCTATTTGGGCCCCGAGGGGGCGGCGCCGAGAATAGACAAGCTCGGCGGGTCTTCCTGGGAGACGGTCAAGGAACGGGTGAAAAAGTCCATTCGCGATGTGGCGGAGGAACTGATGGCCGTTTATACCGCCCGGGAGGTTATGGACCGCCAGTCCTTTTCACCGCCGGACCGGCTTTATAATGAATTCTGCGCCGCCTTCGAATACGAGGAAACCCCCGACCAGGCGCGGGCGATTGAAGACATCCATCTCGACATGAGCCGGACCAAACCCATGGATCGGCTGATTTGCGGCGACGCCGGCTTCGGGAAGACGGAAGTGGCGCTCCGGGCCTCGTTCCGGGCCGTGATGGAGGCCAAGCAGGTCGTGATCCTCGTGCCGACGACGATCCTGGCGGAGCAGCACTATCAGACCTTTTCCCGGCGTTTCCGCGATTATCACGTCCGGGTGGAGGTCCTCAACCGCTTCCGGACCAAGGCCGAGCAGGTGAAGATCGTGGAAGGAATCAACAGGGGAACCGTGGACATCGTCGTCGGAACCCACCGTCTCCTCCAGAAGGATATTCGGTTCAAGGACCTCGGATTGGTCGTTATCGATGAGGAGCAGCGCTTTGGCGTGACTCACAAGGAAAAACTGAAGAAGCTCCGGACCCTCGTCGACGTCCTGACCCTGACGGCGACGCCGATTCCCCGGACCCTCCATCTCTCCCTCGTCGGCATTCGCGATTTGTCCATCATCAACACCCCGCCGGAAGACCGCCAGCCGATCAAAACTTATGTCCTCGAGTTCAACGAGGATATTATCAAAGAGGCGATCCACGGGGAACTGGACCGGCAGGGCCAGGTCTTCTTTCTCCATGACCGGGTCCGCTCCATTTACTCGATGGCCAGATTCATTGAAAAGCTCGTCCCCCGGGCCCGGGTGGGGGTGCTCCACGGGCAGATGAAGTCCGCCGAGATCGAAGCGACGATGGTGCGCTTTATCCAGAAAGAGGTCAATGTCCTGGTCTGTACGACCATCATCGGCTCGGGAGTTGATATCCCCGCGGCCAACACCATGATCGTCAATCGCGCCGCCCGCTTCGGCCTTGCCCAGCTCTACCAGATCCGGGGCCGGGTGGGCCGGGCGAAGGAGGAAGCCCGGGCCTATCTCCTCGTTCCCAAAGGGGCCATGCTTTCCCGGGACGCCCAGAAACGCCTGCAGGTGATTATGGAATTCTCGGACCCGGGATCGGGCTTTCGGATCGCCTCCAACGATCTCGAAATTCGTGGGGGCGGCAGCCTGCTCGGCATTTCCCAATCCGGCCATGTCTCGGCAGTGGGTTATGAGCTTTACACGGAACTTATGGAGAAAACGGTCCGAGAGCTAAAAGGCGAGCCCGTCAGCAGCGAGGAAGTCAAGCCGGAGATCAATCTGGGGATACCGGCCATGATCCCCTCCGGTTATATGCCCGATGAACAGCGGCGACTGGTGACCTATAAACGGGTGTCCCTGGCCGCCGGCGAAGAGGATCTTGCCGAGATCCGCGGGGAACTCCTGGATTGTTACGGTTACGTTCCGAAAGAGATCGACTACCTTTTGGAAGTGATCCGGGTCCGGAATCTCCTTAAAGAAATGAAGGGCAAAAAAATGGGTTACGATGGGAAACAACTGGTCGTTGTTTTTCAGCCGGACAGCTCCATCGATCCAGCCAGGATCCTCGTACTGTCCCGGACCGTCGCCAAAGGGGTGAAACTTACCCCCGACTTCAAGCTCATTGTCCCCCTGCCGGGTTTGACGGGGATGAAGATTACGGCGACCATCAAGGACCTGCTGCTGTCCTTGCAAGGCGATGATTCCCGAAGCCGTCGCTTATAGCCATCTATTCGACTTTTCGGGTTCGTCAAACTTCACAATGGCAATGATAAAATATGTTTGATGATAATGGCGTGTCAAACTAATTCCGTGACATATCCTTAAGTTATGGTAAAAAAGGTATGATCGTGATAGACGGATGAGGCTGAAAAGCGAGTCCATTTCTATATGGGGGATGTTATGAAAAAGATTTGCCTGGCCATGGCCATGGGGATGCTGATGATAGCGGCGGTTGTCCCGGTTTCCGGAGAAGTTGTCGAGCGGATCGTTGCCATCGTAAACGATGATGTCATCACCCTCTCGGAACTGAACGTCGCCTTCGAGCCCTATCTGAAGAGGATTGAAGCACAACTCGCGGGCAAAGATAAGGAAAAGGTTGTCGCCGAGGGGAAAACGGCGATCCTGAATAGGATGATTGATAACAAACTCATTGAACAGGAGGCAAAAAAATCAGGCATTGTCGTCAAGGACGATGAAATCATGGGCGTCATCAGGGATATGCTGAAGAACAGAAATATGCAGATGCCGGACCTCCTGCAAGCGCTTAATAAAGACGGGATGACCTTCGACGGTTATAAGCAGGAACTCAAGGAACAACTTCAGCGACAACAACTTCTTCGCCGGGAAATTCGGGCTAAACTTGTCGTTACGGATGACGAAATCGGCGATTATTACCGTCAGCACCGTGAGGAATATGAGGGCAAAGAGGCGATACGGATCAAGCAGATCCTCCTCCCCGTCCCCGCAGGGACGGACCCGGCAATCCGTGCACGGGCAAGGGACCTTGCCGAAAGTATTCTTAAAAGAATCAAGAACGGCGAGCCCTTTGAAGCCATGGCGTCCCAATTTTCCCAGGGTCCGGCAACTGCCGCCGGGGGCGACATCGGCTTTGTGGAAAAGGGACACATGCTGCCGGAGGTGGAAATGGTTGCCCAGAAACTGGGCGGCGGCGATGTCAGCCCCGTCATCGAATCTTCCCAGGGATTCTATATTATTCAGGTTGTCGACAAGCGCGGGGCCGGCTTGAAACCAATCATCGAGGTCCGTCAGGAAATCCAGCGGAAACTGGAAGATGAAAAGGCGGCCAAGAAATTTGACCAATGGGTTGCCGATCTGCGCAGCAAGTCCCTCATTGATATCAAGCTCTGAGATATATGGACTTTATTCGGATTAAGGCCGCTTCCCAGCATAACCTCAAACATATAAATATCGACATCCCCCGGGATCAACTGGTGGTGATTACCGGCGTCAGCGGGTCCGGGAAATCCTCCCTGGCCTTTGATACCATCTACGCCGAGGGACAGCGGCGCTATGTTGAATCCCTTTCCGCCTATGCCCGTCAATTTATCGGTCAAATGGACAAGCCCGAGGTGGAATCCATCGAAGGGCTCTCCCCGGCGATTGCCATCGAGCAGCGGACCGCGAGCCACAACCCCCGTTCCACCGTCGGCACGGTCACGGAAATTTATGACTATCTGCGCCTGCTCTATGCCCGGATCGGGATTCCTCATTGCTATCAGTGCGGCCGGGAAATCCGCTCCCAGACCATCGATATGATGGTCGAGGCCATCCTCGCTTTTCCGGAGAAAACAAAGTTTAATATCCTGGCCCCCATCGTGAGGGGAAAAAAGGGCGAATTCCATAAGGAATTAAAGAAACTTGTGAAGGACGGGTTCGTTCGCATCCGCGTAGACGGGGAAGTCAGAGAATTAACCGATGACATCGTTTTAGACAAGCAGAAGCGGCATGACATCGAGGTGCTCGTAGATCGCCTCCTCCTCAGGGATGGCATCAGAAAACGCCTGCGCGATTCGCTGGAGACGGCGTCCCGCCTCTCCGAAGGTCTGGTGTGCGTCCAGGCGGCGGGGAGAGACGACCTGCTCTTCAGCGAAAAATACGCCTGCCCCAATTGCGGCATCAGCGTTCCCGATCTCGCCCCGCGGATGTTCTCCTTTAACAGTCCTTACGGGGCCTGTGCGGAGTGCGACGGACTGGGAAGCAAGATGTTTTTTGACGAAAGCCTCGTTGTTCCCGATCCGGGTCTGTCGATCCGGGAAGGGGCCATCGTCCCCTGGGCAGGTCGCAACTCCTTGAATTATCATCAGATGCTTGATGTTCTTGCCGAGCATTATGGTTTCGACCTCAATACCCCTTTTGCCGAACTGACCCCGCAGGTCCGGAAGGCGCTGCTCTACGGATCGGGGAAAGAAAAGATCCGGTTTTACACCGACCGGGGAGGTCGCCGGTACTTCTATTCCCGGACTTTCGAGGGCGTCCTCAACGAACTGAACCGGCGCTATCTGGAAACGCAGTCCAATGCCGTCCGGATGGATCTTTCCCATTATATCAACATGCGGGAATGTCCCGTCTGTCATGGGGCGAGACTGAAAAAAGAAACCCTGGCCGTTACCGTCGCGGGTAAAAATATTGACGATGTCTGCCGGTTTTCCATTCGGGAGGCCTTTGACTTTTTTCATGCTCTTCCCCTCAGCGAAAAGGAGACCCAGATTGCCGCACGGATCCTCAAGGAGATTCGGGAGCGGCTCCACTTTCTTCTCGATGTGGGCATGGATTATCTGAGTCTGGACCGCTCCTCGGGGACTCTTTCCGGGGGCGAGGGACAACGTATTCGCCTGGCCGCCCTGATCGGCTCCGGACTGGTCGGCGTCCTGTACGTTCTCGATGAACCGACGGTGGGTCTGCATCAGCGGGACAACGTCCGGCTGATTGCCACCCTGAAGAAACTGCGGGAGTTGGGCAACACGGTCCTCGTCGTCGAACATGACGCGGATATGATGATGGCCTCCGATCAAATCATCGATATGGGTCCGGGAGCGGGCTTTGACGGTGGCGAGGTAGTGTTTCAGGGGAGCCCGCAGGAGATTTGCCGGGACAGCCGTTCGCTTACCGGCCAGTATCTCTCCGGCCGGAAATCGATTCCCCTTCCGGAGCGGCGAAGGACGCCGAATAGCCGGTATATCGTCATCGAAGGGGCTCACGAACATAACCTGAAAGACATCGATATCCGGATGCCCGTCGGCGTTTTTACCGCTGTAACCGGCGTATCAGGTTCGGGGAAAAGCACGATGATCATCGAAACCCTCTACAAGGCCATTGCCCACCGTATCAACCGGCAACGAGGCAACATCGGCAAGATCAGACAAATAGTGGATCTTGGCGGCATCGAGCGGGTCATCCTGATGAATCAGCAGCCCATCGGCCGGACGCCCCGGTCCAATCCCGTTACCTATACCGGGGTGTTTGTCCATATCCGGGACCTCTTTGCCGGTCTTCCCGATTCCCGGATCCGCGGCTACCGGCCCGGCCGCTTCAGTTTCAATGTCAAGGGCGGACGGTGTGAGGCCTGCGAGGGCAACGGTCTCATCAAAATCGAGATGCATTTTCTGCCCGACGTCTATGTGACGTGCGATGTCTGTCATGGGCGCCGTTTCAACCAGGATACCCTCGACATCTACTACAAGGAGAAGAATGTCTCCGATGTCTTGAACATGACGGTCCAGCAGGGACTGCTCTTCTTTGAAAACATCCCGTCGATTCGCCAGAAGCTGAAGCTCCTGGCGGATGTCGGCCTGGGCTACATTCGCCTCGGTCAATCGGCGACCACCCTTTCCGGAGGCGAGGCCCAGCGGATCAAGCTGTCGCGGGAACTCGGGAAAAGGGCGAATAGCAACACCCTCTATATCCTTGACGAACCGACCATCGGCCTGCACTTTGAGGACATCCAGAAACTCCTGACCGTGCTGATGCGCCTCGTGGACATGGGGAACACCGTTATCGTCATCGAGCACAATCTCGATGTCATCAAGTCTGCCGACCACATCATTGATCTGGGCCCCGAAGGCGGTCCCGGCGGGGGCATGATCGTCGCTTCCGGTACGCCGGAGGCAGTGGCCCGTGCAGAAGCATCCCTGACCGGGCAATTTCTGCGCCAGGTCATGCCCCCGTCCTAAGTGTGCGGCGCCGAAGGGCAAAATGCCCTTGGTTCCGTTGATTATTTAGCAATATTAATGTATTTAGGCGTGTCAGACATCGACATCCGTGCATTCGCCCGTCGGGAAGAGAGGTTGTTCCTTATCCTGGCAAGCGGGGAGAGGATGGGAAAAAGATTTGCCGTACAAAGAAAAAAGGACTTAAGCTTTGTCGCCTAAGTCCTTGGATTTTCTGGTGGAGCTGAGGGGAGTCGAACCCCTGACCTCTTGAATGCCATTCAAGCGCTCTCCCAACTGAGCTACAACCCCGCTGTTTCGATTGGAGCCACCCAATATCATAGGCGTTAAAATATTGTCAACAGTTTTTCTCGGGAGAAAACTGTTGTGCCGCCTGAAATTCGCGGATGAGCACAGCCTTTGGTACGCCGGTGTCGATAAAATCCCAGGGAAGGGTTTCCGCTGTATCACGGCGGCGATAAACAAAGAAATCTGGGGGTATAGGGTCTTTCTTCAGGGCCTTGGACCAGACGCCCCGCTGGCGATGAAGGGCGAGGAGAAGCGCGCCGACGCGCCGGTCTCCCATGGCGAGCATCGCCTGGAGGTAGTTTCTTTTCGGCGGGTCCGCAATGATTTTAATGTTTCCCCGGCCTCGGAAGGCGTCCCCGATCTTCCTGATCTTCTTCTTGACGGTTTGGATGCTCTCGAGGGGGTGCCACTGAAAGGGGGTTCCCGCTTTGGGGATAAACTGATTGATGCTGACGGTGATCCTGCGGAAGCGTATCTCCCGCGGGCCCGTCGCCGGCAGGGAAAGCTGGGCAAGGCGCGTGATTAATTCGATTATGGCCTCGATATCCGCTGTTGTTTCCGTCGGCAGGCCGACCATGAAATAGAGGCGGACATGGAAGAAGCCGTTCTCCAGAAGATTTATCGCTCCCCGGATGATGTCTTCGTCCTGGATGCCTTTCCGGATGAGATCCCTCAGTCGTTGGGAGCCCGCTTCCGGGGCCAGGGCCAGGGTTTCTATGCCTCCTGCTTTGAGAAGGGCGAGAAGCGTCGGGGTAAGCTGGTCCAGCCGGAAAGAGCCCGCGCCGATCTTGCCTTGCCGGGAAAGGATATACCGGCAGATGTCGATCAGTTCGGGGTGATCCGAGACGGCCGTCCCGAGGAGACCGATTTTTTTCCCCGTTGTGAGGCCGCGGGTGATCGATTTTTCCAGGTTTCCCCGTTTACGGAACCGGCTGGGGCGGTAGAGATACCCGGCGGCACAGAAGCGGCAGCCGCGCGCGCAGCCACGGCTGATCTCGGTCAGAAACATGGTACCGAAATCCGTGTCCGGCGACGAGATCACCGTCTCTGTCGCGAATGCCTGGATGTCGCGCGCCCATTGCTTGCTGATTTTGCGGGGAAGGGAAGGGTCGTGAGGGACCACCTCCCGAATTGGTCCGTCGGTCCTGTACCTGACACTGTATAAGGACGGGACATAGGCCCCCGGGACGTGCATTTGCAGCCTGAGAAGCTTGTCTTGCTTGGTTTCTTCAGCGTTTCCGGTACGGAGAAGGGTGGACAGAAATTCCGGCAGCATCGCCTCGGCCTCGCCGATGAGGAAAAGATCGAAAAAGTCCGCCAAGGGCTCCGGATTCATGGTGATGCAGATGCCGCCGCCGATGATGACGGGGTCCGACTCGTCGCGTTCATGGGCAAGGAGCTTGATGCCTGCCATGTCCAGCATTTTGAGAATGTGGGGATAATCGTTTTCAAAGGAGATGGAAAAGGCGATGATATCGAAATCCCGGAGCGGTTTCTGGGATTCGAGGCTGAAAAGGGAGAGGGGCCCCGGGGCGAAGTAACCTTCGTCCCCGGGTTCGGGAAGGAAAACACGTTCACACAGAACGGACGGATGTTGATTCAAGAGGGAGTATACGGTCTGAAAACCCAAGTTGTCCATGCCCGTCCGGTATTGATTCGGATAGGCTAAACAGATGCTTAAAGAGTTTCCCCATAACTTTTTCTCATAACCGTCTTCGCGGGTTAATAAGTCCTTGTATTTTTTCTTGACTGCCCAGGACATTCGGCCCCGTCAGTCGGCCTGCCTTCTCAGGAAAGTCGGAATTTCGAGATCGGGGTCGTCGTTGTCCTCGATCATGCCCATCTTTACCGTGGGCAACTGGTCGATAGGCCTGTTGTCTTTACGAAGATAAGCGGGCTTGGAGATGTCTTCCCTTTTGTGCCCGTTCATGCCAGGCATATTCACGAGGTTGTTCTTCCGGCGGTTCAGATCTTCGAAGCCCGTGGCAATAACGGTAATTCTGATTTCATCACCCATAGTTTCGTCGATGACGGTGCCGAAGATAATATTGGCGTCTTCATGGGCTTCCGCCTGGATCAGCGAGGAGGCTTCATTGACTTCGAAAAGGCTCATATTCGGACCGCCGGTGATATTGAGCAGTACTCCATGGGCCCCCTGAATACTGTTGTCTTCCAGCAACGGAGAAGAGATTGCCCGCTGTGCGGCTTCGACGGCGCGGTTTTCGCCGCTTGCCGTTCCGGTTCCCATCATGGCCAGGCCCATGCTCGACATGGTGTTCTTCACATCGGCGAAATCCAGGTTGATCAAACCCGGGATGATGATAAGATCGGAGATGCCTTTAACGGCGTGATAAAGGATGTCGTCGGCTTTTTTGAAGGCTTCGAGAAGGGACAGGTTGCGTCCCCCCAAACTCAGCAGCCGCTGGTTGGGAACGACAATGAGGGTATCGACGATTCTCCGCAGTTCGTCGACCCCTTCTTCGGCCTGACAATTCCGGCGTTTCCCTTCAAACTGGAAAGGTTTCGTCACCACCGCCACCGTCAGGGCATCGAGTTCCTTGCATATCTCGGCGATGACCGGGGCGGCTCCCGTTCCCGTACCCCCGCCGAGGCCGGCGGTAATGAACACCATGTCGGCCCCTTCCAGGTGTTCTCGAAGTCTGTCTTTTGCTTCCATGGCGGCCTGTTTCCCCACATCGGGATTGGCCCCGGCGCCGAGACCCCTTGTCGCCTCGGCCCCGAGCTGGATCTTGGTGGGAGAAACCGACGCCCCGAGGGCCTGCGTATCGGTGTTGGCAACGATAAAATCGACGCCCTTGAGATCGTAGGCGATCATCGTGTTTACCGCATTGCCGCCGCCGCCGCCGATCCCGATCACCTTGATCCTTGCGGTGCTTGCTGTAGTTAATTCCGTTAGTTCAAACATGTCCTTCCCTCCCCTTAAAAGAATTCAATAAACCATTTTTTTATTCTGCGAAACCAATCTCCAAAGGAACCGCTCTCCCCTCTCCGCAGGGTTTCTTTGGAAATGTTTTTGCTGCCATAAACAATAAGCCCCACCCCGGTTGCGTAAATGGGACTGTTGACGACATCGGTCAGACCGCCGATTCCCATGGGACACCCTCTGCGTACGGGCATATTGAATACCTGCTCGGCAAGTTCCGTCATGCCCTCCATGATGGATGCCCCGCCGGTGAGGACGACGCCCGCGGCCATAAGATCCTCATAACCGGAGCGGATGAGTTCCTTATAGGACAGACCGAGGATTTCTTCCATGCGGGGTTCGATAATGCGACCAAGGATCTGGCGGGACACCTCTCGCGGTTCCCGTCCGCCGACGCTGGGGACCTCTATGGTTTCATCCTTGGGAATCAGGGATGAATAAGCGCAGCCGTATTTGATCTTGAGCTTTTCCGCCTCGGTGACGGGGGTACGGAGACCCGTGGCAATGTCACTGGTTACATAATTTCCCCCGACGGGCAGAACGGCCGTATGTTTTATGCTGCCCTCTGCAAAAACGGCGATGTCCGTTGTCCCTCCTCCGACATCAAGCATGATCACGCCGAGATCTTTTTCATCATTGCTCAGGACCGCCTCGCTGGAGGCCAGTTGCTCAAGGACGATCTCATCGATGTCCAGCCCGACGCGACTGACCGATTTAGCGATATTCTGAATGGATGCCGAGGCCCCCGTGACAATATGAACTTTCGCTTCCAGGCGGACGCCGGACATACCGATAGGATCACGAATGCCATCCTGTTCATCAACGATATAGGACTGGGGCAGCGTATGGAGGATTTCCCGATCCATGGGGATGGCAATGGCCTTCGATGCTTCGACGGCCCGCTGGACATCTTCGTCATCCACTTCCCGGCCTTTAACGGCGACGATGCCCAGGCTGTTCTGACTCTTGATATGTCCGCCGGCGATGCCGACGTAGACGGAGTGGATTTCACACCCCGACTGGTGTTCGGCTTCTTCAATCGCCTTCTTGATTGCCTCTACGGTGCTGTCGATGTTGACTACTACCCCTTTCCGCAATCCTTCGGAAGGGGTGGAACCGATGCCGATGATATCGATGCCCTGATCGGTGATCTCACCGATGATGGTACAGGTCTTCGTGGTTCCGATATCCAGACCAACGATCACATTTGATTTTTTAGCCATGAACGTCTCCCTTTTTCCTTTTCTTCTCATGTCTTGAATTCTTTCCTGGTCCCCGAGGTAACGGCAGGCGGCAGGATATCCCGACGCTGCACCGTTATCTTTACGGGATCGCTCAGGTCAATATACAAGTGTTCCTTTTTCTGATACCTGCGTTCCAGATCGACCATTACGGGAGGGAGACGCCTGAATTTATTCTCATAGTTGTCGAATCCCAAATGTAGGCACAAACCGGTGTTAGTAAAGACGGACAGTCCAAAGCGCCCGTTGCCGTTGATTTCAGATATATTTTTAATATTTGGGAAATCCGTGGCTGTGGAGAGATACCTAAGCAGGCCCAGGGTCCTCCCCATGAGTACTTGGGTGTCCTTGTCCGTTCCCTGATAGCCCGTTAAAATGGGCAGATCCATCTCATCGTTCATTTCGAGTTTTTTAAAGGTAACGCCATTGATATCCATAAGATAAAAACTATTGTCCTTTTTCACCAAAGATACGGCCGTTCTCTCCCGCAGGTCGATAATGAGCCGGTTGGGGAGTTCCCTGCCTACATAAGCATCCTTGATCCAGGGGTTGACCATGATCTTTTTCTGCACATCCCTGAGGCTTATGGCAAAAATATTCTGGCGGGTCTTGACGGCGGCCAGGGAGAGGATCTCTTGCTCCGTCAATTCCTTGCAGCCCCGGACGGTGATTTCACGGATGGCGAAGTAGGGATGAAAGATCAGATACAGGTAGCCCATAATCAGCAGCACCGCCATTATGCCTATCCCCGATAAGGCCAGCGATGCCGTCAGGACCTCCTTGATAGTTGCCTTTGCCCGCCGGCGCAGGCGATGTTTCCGTACCTCGTAGCGGTAGGTGTTACCTTTTCCCCGGCGCTTAGACCAGCCCTTCACAGCTCTTCTCCGATGGTTATTACTTCCGTCTCCAGGTGGATACCTCTTTCCCGGAGGACTTTTTCCTGGATGTTCCGGATGAGATCAAGGACATCCCTTGCTTTTGCCTCTCCCGTATTTACAATAAAATTACCGTGTTTTTCCGATACCTTTACCCCGCCGATCCGTAAACCCTTCAGCCCCAGTTCGTCGATGATCTTACCTGCCGGCTGCCCCTGGGGATTCTTGAAGACAGATCCGGCGCTCCGGTATTCCAGCGGATGTTTTTCTTTGCGCATGCTCCTGATGGCGGCGATTCCTTCTCTGACCATTTCTTTGTCGCCCCGGGAGAGACGGAAGGTTGCCGCCAGAATGACGGCGCCTTTTTCCGGCAAGATAAAGCGTCGATATTCAAATTGAAGCTGCCCATGCGGCCAGTTACGCACTTTCCCCCGGGCATCCATGAGCATCAGTTCTGCGAGGGCGTCCTTGATCTCTCGGCCATAGGCCCCGGCGTTCATGATCACGGCGCCGCCGACGCTCCCCGGAATGCCGGCACAGAATTCCAGCCCTGTCATTCCTGCCGCTGCGGACAGATTGACCAGAGCGGAAAGGGACGCTCCGGCGTCGGCCTGCAAGAAATACTCACCGGCGGGATCCCGGAAAAGTTTGCAATCATGCAGATGCTTGAGGCCAATGATGACCCCCCGGAAACCGCCGTCCCGTACGATCAGATTTGTCCAGTTGCCGACGGGAACGTAGGGAATGTTTTGTCTTCCGAGCAAGGATAACAGGTCGCGCAACTGCTCCCTGTTCCCGGGAAAAGCGAGGGCCTGGGCGGCACCGCCGACACCCATGGAGGTATGGCGGCTCAATGGCTCATCAAAGAGGATATCTCCTCCCATCAATCTCTGCAGTTCCTCGCGCAATGCTTCGTTCATCCCTGGGCTGCCCTCTGCAAATACTCCTCGCCTATCTTCCATACCGTCCCCGCCCCCTGGGTGATTATGGCATCTCCGGGGCCGGCGATGACGAGCAGCTTGTCAATAATGTCTTTAAAATCGGCGATATACAAAACTTCCTGGGAACCACGTTCCCGGATTGCGGCGGCGAGTAGCTCCGCATGGACCCCCGGGATAGGTTGTTCGCTTGCCGCATAAATATCCGTAATGATCAGGATGTCGGCGTCGGGAAAAGCTTCGATGAATTCCTGGAACAGCGCCTTGGTCCGGGTATAGCGGTGGGGTTGGAAGATTATGATCATTTTGCCCTTCCAGACGTGTCTTGCCGCCGCCAGAGTCGCCCTGATTTCCGTCGGGTGATGACCGTAATCGTCAATAACGGTCACTTCCCGGGCCGTTCCTTTAACTTCAAGCCGCCGGTGCACTCCCGTATAGGTTTTGAGCCCAGCGGCGATGGTCTTAAAATCCATATCAATTTCCCTCGCCACGGCGATGGTGGCCAAGGCATTGTAGACATTGAATATTCCGGGAACATTAAGGCTGGCGATACCGAGACGCTGTTCCCGTTGCCATACGGTGAAGGTTGTCGATGCCCCGCGAATGTCGATATCCGTAGCCCGGTAGTCTGCGGGGGTGGTTATCCCGTAGGTGATAGTTTTTCTCTTGATTTGCGGGAGAATCTCTTGGACGTGTCCGTCATCGAGGCAGAGCACCGTAGATCCGTAAAAGGGCACGATATTGGCGAATTGCCGGAAGGCGTCTTTGATTTCATCAATATCCCGGTAATAGTCGAGATGTTCCCGGTCAATGTTGGTGATTACGGCGATGCAGGGGGCCAGTTTGAGAAAGGACCCGTCGCTTTCGTCCGCTTCGGCCACAATGATTTCACCGTCTCCCATCTTGGCGTTGCTGCCGATACTGGCCAATTTTCCCCCGATGACCATGGTCGGGTCCAGACAGCCATAGGCCATTACCGTAGCAAGCATGGATGTTGTTGATGTTTTGCCGTGACTTCCTGAAACGGCGATGGAAAACTTCATCTTGAGAAGCTCCGCCAACATCTCCGCCCGGGGAATTACCGGTATATTGCGCCGGTGGGCCTCGGTAACCTCCGGGTTATCCTTCTTGACCGCCGTAGAGGTTACGACGACATCGGCGTCGCCGACATGGGATTCATGGTGGCCCTTGTAGATGACGGCGCCGAGGGAGGTCAGGCGCTGGGTAATCTCCGTCTGCCCGAGATCCGAGCCGGTAATCCCATAGCCAAGGTTCAGGAGCACCTCGGCGATGCCGCTCATGCCGACGCCGCCGATGCCGACGAAATGGACCGTTCTGATCTTGTGACGCATGCTGTCGATTCTTCTTGTATCTATCATAAATATTCACCTGTCTTGGATGGGGCCAGACTCACTAATTGACATTTAGCACTGAACGTCCATTAGTGAGTCTGGCTCCGGATAATTTTTATGCAGGCCGCCGCCACGTCGTCGGCGGCGCGAAAGTTTCCTAACGCTTTGGATTTAAGGCTCATATCCTCAATTAATGCGGGGTTGTCGATCAGTCTGGCAATCGTATCCGCCAGATGACGTCCGGAGAGCTCCTTTTCCGGGATCATGATTGCGGCCTGGGCATGGACGAGGATCTCGGCGTTCTTAGTCTGATGGTCGTGAATGGCGAAAGGAAAGGGAACGAAAATCGCCGCCTTGCCCAGAGCGGTTATCTCGGCGACGGAGGTGGCGCCGGCCCGGCAGATGATCAGATCCGCCTCCCCGTAAGCCTTGGCCATATCCATGATAAAGGGGTGCACTTCGGCGTTCATATTAAGCCTTTTATAGGCGTCCCTGGTTTCCCGGACATCCTTTTCTCCCGTCTGATGAACGAATTTAAGCTTCTCCCTTGCCCCCGCCAATTCGGCGGCGGCGGCCAGAACGGCCATATTGATGGCATGGGCGCCCTGGCTGCCGCCGAAAATGAGCATCTGAAAGGGTTTCCCCGCTGCCTTTTCAACCATTTCCGGGACGGCGGCAATGGCCGCGCGGATCGGATTGCCTGTGACCACGCTCTTCGCGGCAGGAAACCACTGCCCCCGGTCCGGAAAGGACAGGAATATTTTGTCGGCGAACTTGCTCAAAATGCGATTTGTCACTCCGGGCAAGGCATTCTGCTCGGCGACGGCCGTATTTATTCCCATAAGATGGGCCGCCAGAACCGCCGGTCCCGACGCATACCCGCCTACGCCAATGACGATATGGGGAGAATATTTTTTTATTATCTTATATGCCTGCATCATGCTTCCCGGTATCTTGCACGCGGCCTGGATGGATCTTTTCAAGGAACGTCCCTTGATTCCCTCAATATCCAGGGTTGCCAGGGGATATCCCAGTTCTTTAAGAACGCGTTTTTCCAAACCCCGGTCGGTGCCCACGAAGAGGATCTCATTTCCCCTGTCCCTTCTCAGAAAGGCCTCGGCGATGGCAATCCCGGGGAAAAGATGCCCTCCCGTACCCCCTCCTGCGATCATGATCTTCACCGTCACCCCCTGAATCCAGCTCCACCCCGGCCCTTCTCTTGAAGAGGAGGCGAGACAATTCTTATTGCGTAGCCGTCACTTTTCATGGGCCGATATATTAAGCAGCATGCCCACCATCGTGAGGCTCATAATCAGAGACGTCCCGCCATAACTCAGAAAGGGCAGGGCAAGCCCTTTCAGGGGAATGAGTCCCATAACGCCGGCGATATTTATAAACGCCTCCAGGGCGATGATCATGGTCAGGCCGGACGCCAGGAGAGTGCTGAACATGTCGGGGGCCTTGAAAGAGATAAAAAAGCCCCTGATTACAAAAACAACGAACAGGAAGATGATGATGGCCACGCCGATGAAACCGCTTTCCTCGGCGATTATGGAAAGGATGAAATCCGTATGAGGTTCGGGCAGGTAAAAGAGCTTCTGCCTGCCGTCTCCAATGCCGATCCCGCCGATCCCTCCGGACCCGAAAGAGATGAGGGACTGGATGATCTGAAATCCGGAATGGAGGGGATCTTTCCAGGGATCCATAAATGTCATGAGCCGCTCCACCCGGTAGCTCTTGTAGAAAAGGAGAAACAGCCCGACGGGGATGAGCATGGCCACGAGACCGGCAAGGTATCTGATCCTGCTGCCGGACAGGTAGAGCATGAGCATCAGGATAACGGTGATTATTACGGCGGTGCCGAAATCGGGCTCGATCACGATCAGTCCCACCATGAGCATGGTTATTGCGAGGGGGATGACGACCCCGCGCATCAATTCCTTGAGATGATCGGCTTTGCGAGTCAGAAAGTGAGCGAGGAAAAGTACGGCGGCAATTTTCACCATCTCAGATACCTGGAAGGAAAAAAATCCCAACTTCAACCACCTTGAAGCGCCGCCGACCCGCACGCCCACCTTGGGGATCAGCACCAGGGTGAGGAGGACAAGGGAGATAAGGACGCCGGGATAGGCGAATTTCCTCAATTCCTCGTAAGGTATTCTTGTCATCAGGATCATTGTCCCCAGACCGATGAGGACGAACAACATCTGTTTCTTGAGGAAATACTGCCCGTCCTTGAAGCGTTCCATGGCCATAATGGAACTGGAGCTATAGATCATGACTGTTCCGACGGTCACCAGAATGAGAGTGACGATGAGGAGAATGATGTCCGGACTTTTGCCGGTGGTATCGAACTTAATCATGATGAGCTCTTAAAAGTTTAATAATGCCTTTACCGTATCCTTAAAAAACTGCCCCCGGGCCTTATAATCCCGGAACTCGTCAAAGCTGGCACAGCCCGGGGAGAGGAGAATCACATCTCCCGGCCGGGCGGCGGCCATAGCGGTCTCAATGCCTGTTTGCAGGGTGGGGCAATAATCCGTCCCGACGATCCCGCCGATAATGGAACCGATGGTATCCCTCGCCTCGCCGAAAAGGACCAGACGCTTCACCTTCCCTTTGAGGACGGGAAGCAGGGCCTTGAAATCCCCTTCCTTGTCCCGCCCGCCCATAAGCAGGATGACGGGTCTGGAAAAGGTGTCGAGGGCACGGTAAACGGCATCGACATTGGTCCCCTTGGAGTCGTCATAGAAAGATAACCAGCGATATTCCCCCACGAATTCGATGCGGTGGGCAATGCCGGGAAAGGTTTCGACGGCGGCAATGATCCCCAGGGGGTCGCAACCGCAGTTTCTGACGGCCATGAGGGCGGCCATGACATTTTCGACGTTATGCCGCCCAGGTATCTTAATCATGTCGAGGGGATAGGTTTCTCTCTCCAGAGGAGAAGGGGCATACACGAGCCAGCATTCGTCGCTGAAAATGCCCGGGGCGACCGCATGGGTGCTGCTGAAAAGGAGCGTTCTTGCGGCTATTCGCCTCTGAAGGGCTTCCGTTCCCGGGTCATCGGCGTTAAGAATCGCCGTGTCGTTTGCCGACTGGTTGACAAAGAGACCTTCTTTTGCGAGGCGATACGCGGCAAAAGAACCATGATAATCGAGATGATCGCTGGTTACGTTCAAAAGGATGGCCACGGCGGGATGGAAGCTTTCAATCCATTGCAACTGGAAACTGCTTACCTCGACAACGGCGTAATCATCCTCCTGCGGTCCATTGACATAGCCGATCAGGGGGGCGCCGATATTCCCTCCGACAAAGGCTTTTTTCCCGCTTTTGGCCAGGATATGACCGATGAGGGCGGTAGTCGTTGTCTTGCCGTTGGTGCCTGTGATGGCAATCATCGGTGGTTTGAGAAAACGGCTCGCCAACTCGATCTCACTCCAGACGGGGATCCCCTGCCGGAGGGCTTCCATGAGAATGGGGTTGGTCGGCGGCACCCCGGGAGAGGGGATGACGAGTTCCACCCCCTGGAGGATGTCGGGATCATGAGGAACAATCCTTGCCGCGCCCAGGTCGCCGGTCAATGGGGAGACGGGTCGTTCGTCCGTGGCGACCACCCGCGCCCCGCGCTGGATGAGGAACTCCGCCGTGGCCAAGCCGGTTTTGGCTAACCCGATGACAGCGATGTTTTTTTCTCTTAGGTCCATGAAGCTTATCTACCTCAGTTTCAGGGTGCTCAGGGCCACTAGGGCGAGGAGGATGGAAATGATCCAGAAACGGACAATTACCTTCGGTTCCGCCCATCCCTTGAGTTCAAAATGATGATGCAGGGGGGCCATCCGGAAAATCCGTTTGCCTTTGGAGATCTTGAACCAGCCCACCTGAAAGATGACGGAAAAGGTTTCCAGGACAAAGATTCCGCCCACGATGGCCAGAAGAATCTCCTGTTTGGTCAGGAGGGCCAGGGTTCCCAAGGCGCCGCCCAGGGACAGGGCCCCCACATCCCCCATGAACACCTGGGCGGGGTAGGTGTTATACCAGAGAAAGCCGAGGCCGGCCCCGACCATAGCACCGCAGAAAATCGCCAGTTCTCCTGTTCCCGACACGTAGGGAATTTGAAGATAGGTGGCGATTTTGATGTTTCCGGCAAAGTAGGCAAAGAATAGATAGGTCATGAAGCAGATGATGATCGGCCCGATGGCGAGGCCGTCCAGGCCGTCCGTAAGGTTGACGGCATTGGCGGCCCCGACGATGATAAAGGTGGCAAGGAGGATGTAGGCCCAGCCCAGGTTGGGCAGGACGGTCTTGAAAAAGGGAATGGTGATGTTGGATGTGAACCCCGGCTTCATGTACAGGACGATGCTGACGAACAGGGCAATGAATATTTCCGCCCCCAGCCTTACTTTTCCCGAGATGCCGCCGCTGCTTTTCCCCGTGATCTTCCGGTAATCGTCCACGAAGCCGATCAATCCGAAACTGACGGTGACCATAATTACCAGCCAGATGTACCAGACGGTGAGATTGGCCCACATAAGGGTAGAAATTACCACCGTAAAGATGATCAGGAGCCCCCCCATGGTAGGGGTCCCCTGCTTTGCAAGATGGCTTTCCGGACCGTCTTCCCTTATCGACTGGCCGATCTGGAGATCCTGGAGCCTGCGGATAAGCCGGGGACCGAAGATAAAGCAGATAACGAGCGCCGTTATGGCCGCATAAATCGTTCTAAACGTAATATAGCGAAATACATTGAACGAGGAGAAGGTCGTATGCAGGGGATACAGAAGATGATAGATCATCGGCGCGCCCTCCCGACCTGAGTGACGATCATTTCCACGATGGCTTCCATATTCGTCATTCGCGATCCCTTGACGAGGATCCAGTCGCCATCTTTGGCATAGGAGAGCAGGTCCTTCGTTATCTCTTCCGGATCCTCCCGGAGGATGACCGCTGCCGCCGGCAAACCATGTTGCGAGGCCCCTGCTGCCGTCGCTCCGGCAAGCCTTCCCCGGAGATAGACCCTGTCCACGCCGGTGTCTGCCAGAAGGCCCCCGATTTTCCGATGCCAGATCTCCTCTTGATCCCCCAGTTCGAGCATGTCCCCCAGGACAACGACACTGCGACCCTTGCCCCGGAGGTTATTCAGGGTCTTGATCGCTTCCCCCACGGAAGCAGGATTGGCGTTGTAAGTGTCATTGATCACAAAGGTCCCGTTGCTCAGGGGGAGGACTTCCATCCGTCCCGAAACGGGAGAAAAATTGGCAAGTCCCCGGCTAATGTCCGCGATGGTAGCGCCGGCCGCCCAGGCGGATGCGGCGGCAGCAAGGGCATTCATGAGCTGATGTTCGCCCGCGATGGGCATGACGACTTCCTGATGATCTTCCCCGACGTGCAGGGTAAAACCGGTTCCCCGCTCCCGGCGATAGGCGATTCTTTCAGCGCGGACATCGGCGCGTTCTTTTAATCCGAAGGAGACGCGGCGCCCGCTCCAGGCATCTCCGAACCGGCGGAGGAACGGGTCGTCATGGTTGATAATAATGGTGCCGTCAGGGGGCATATTTAAAAACAGGTCCATTTTTTCTTCGGCAACCCCCGCGATGTTTGCGAAACCCTCCAGGTGGGCAGGGCCGATATTGGTGATCAAACCGATTTCCGGCGCCGCGATCCCTGTCAGCCGGGCGATTTCACCGCGCCGATTTGTCCCCAGCTCGACAATGGCTGCGGTATGATCTTTGTTCAAGTTAAAGATGGTCAGGGGAAGGCCGATAAGATTGTTAAAATTACCTTCTGTTTTCAAGATGTTTTTGCTGCTCCCCAGAATAGCCGCCGCCATTTCTTTGGTCGTTGTTTTTCCCGATGATCCCGTGACGGCAATCAGGGTGGGTGAAAATCGCCGGCGCCAGAAGCGGGCCAGATCTCCCAGGGCCCATAAGGTATCAGGCACGAGAATCACGGGAATACCTTGCGGTGTCTTTTCCGTCCGGCGGTGGATGAGCAAACCGGCAGCGCCCTTTTGAATGGCCTGATCGAGGTAATGGTGTCCGTCGAAGGTTTCCCCCTGGAGGGCAACAAAGAGATTGCCCGGAGCGCACTGCCGGGAGTCGGTGGTAACCCCTTCAAACAGGATCTCATCGGGGGTGAGACCCTCCGGGAGAGTGCCTCCCGTTGCGGCAAGGACGTCATGTATGGTGAACATGGGAGTGGTCTTCATGGTTGATCACCCTGCTCGCCCCTGATCCTGCCCAGGGTCTCCCTTGCCACCAGGCGATCGTCAAAAAACAGGCGTTCCTTGCCGACGAGCTGGTAATCTTCATGTCCCTTGCCGGCGATGAGGACGATGTCGCCTTGTTTGGCGATCGCGATAGCCTTTTCTATGGCCTTTCTCCGGTCCGGGATAACGGCGTAGCCCTTCTCGGGGAGCTTGCCGTACACTTCTTCCGCCGCATATTTTCTGATCCCTTCCTCCGTGATCCCCGCTTCTATTTCTCTAATAATATCCATGGGATCTTCCGATCTTGGATTGTCGGAAGTGAGGAGGGCTAGATCACTCAAGGTCGCCGCCGCCCTGCCCATGAGAGGTCTCTTACTCCGGTCCCGGTCACCGCCGCAGCCGAAGACGGTAATGATACGATTGCTCTGAAAGGACGAGAGATTCTGAAGGACCTTTTCTAGGGCGTCTTCCGTGTGGGCGTAATCCACAAAGACATCCGGGTCTCCGGGCAGATTCACCCTTTCGAGACGTCCGGGAACATTCTGAAGCTTGGCGATTCCGGTGATGACATCCTTTTCCGGGATGCCGAGAGCAAGAGCCCCTGCCGCTGACGCCAGGATGTTGTAGAGGTTGTGCCGTCCGATGAGGGGAGAAGATATCCGGAAGGTGCCGCCGGGCCGGCAAACGAGGGCTTCCGTTTCCTGGGGCGTAAGGGTGAAGCTGCCGGCGTGGATTTCGCCTGGCGTTTCGATGCCAAAGCTCCAGGCAGGTACAGGAACCTCGCCGAGCAATCTTTTTCCCCAGGGATCATCCCCGTTGATAATCATCCGGAGGGGGCGATCCTTTTGCGACCGGGGAAGAACCTCGGCAAAAAAGCGTTTCTTTGCCGAAAAATAGCTTTCCATATTTCCGTGATAGTCCAGATGATCCTGGGAGAGATTGGTGAAAATTCCGAGGTCAAAATCACATTCGTCGACCCGCTGCAGATCGACGGCATGGGAAGAAACTTCGGCGATTACGTGGCTGATCCCGGCATCGGCCATTAGCCGCAGGATGCGCTGCATGTCAAATGATTCCGGCGTCGTGTTCGGGGCCGGCATAACCGTGCCGTTATACCGGTAATTCACCGTTCCGAGCACTCCCGGGTTGAAACCGGCGGCCTTGATAATGGATTCCAGGATGTAGGTAATTGTCGTTTTTCCATTGGTCCCCGTAACGGCGATCAGGCACAGATCCGCGGAAGGATGGCTAAAAAAATTCTTCCCCAGCACGCCGAGAATACGGCGGCTGTCCCTGACCTGAATCGCCGTAATTCCTTTGGGAGGGGTGAAATCATGTTCATGAAGTATGAAGCGCGCGCCCCTGTCCAAGGCTTCGGGAATGAAATGATGCCCGTCTGCCTTCAATCCGGATATGGCCACAAAGAGGCTGTTCTCTTCACATTCTCGTGAATCATAGCAGATCGAAGCCACCTGCCCGGGGGCATTGCCCTGCCACCGATCTATCTCTATGCCCTGAAGAATGTTTGAGAGTTCCACGCTGACCCCTTATTGCCCCGTTTGAAACGTAATTGTACAGGATCGGAAAGTGCTCAGAGGAACCCCCGGCATAGGTTCTTGGGCTACGGCCCATCCGTTGCCCAAGACTTTTATTTCGATGCTCTTCCCTTTTGCTTTTCTCAGGGCGTCCCGGATCGTCAATCCGCGGAAATCGGGCATCATCGCTTCCTGCGGTTCGTTTTCCATGCCCCCCTGCCAGGGAAGCGCGGGGGGAGTGGATACAAGCTGCAAGATTTCTTTCTTGGGAACTATGCCCTTTTCCTCGATCTGATGCTGATCACGGATGTTGGTCTTGAAGCTATTCAGGATCTGTTCGCCGATGTTTTTGAAAACCGGTGCCGAAGCGACTCCCCCCCACTTGTCCCGCTGGGGTTCATCGAGAACTACGATGATGGCGATCTGAGGCGCTTCCGACGGGAAGAAGCCCATAAAAGAGGTCCGCACCCGTTCCGATGAATAGACATGACGGGCGAAGTCGAATTTTTGGGACGTCCCCGTCTTGCCGGCGACATTGACATTCTCGATACGGGCCCTTTTCCCGGTGCCGTCTTCCGCTCCCACAACATCCGTCATAATGGAAGCGATACGCTTTGCCGTGGCCGGCGATACGACCTTTCTGACCATCGTCGGCCGGAACTCCTTGATGATCTGCCCTTTACGATCAACGATTCCCTTTATGACGTAGGGCTTCATCAGCACGCCGTCATTGGCGAGGGCGGAAAGGGCCGTGATGAGCTGGATGGGGGTAATGGATATCCCCTGCCCGAAGGCGATTCTCGTGAGATCCACCCGCGTCCAGCTTTGATGGGGGCGGAGCAGACCCGCCGCCTCGCCGTTCAGGTCTATCCCGGTTTTACTGCCGAAACCGAACTTGGTGATATAGGAGTAGAATTTTCCCCCTCCCACACGTTCGGCAATCTTCGCAGATCCGATATTGCTGGAATATTTGATAATTTCACGAACCGTCAGATAGCCGTGGCGTTTCCTCTGGGCTTCATGGATGACCTTGTTGGCGATGACGTAATTGCCCTTTTCGCAGAAAATGCGATCCGTTTCCTTCACGGTTTTCTCTTCGAGGGCGGCGGCGACCAGAAACGGCTTGAACGTCGAGCCCGGATCATAGTTGTCAGTTATTGCTTTATTTTTCCCCGTCGCGGGACCGCCGCTGGTGAAAAAATTGGGATCAAAACTCGGCTGATTTGCCAGGGCGAGAATTTCGCCCGTTTTCGGATCCATAACGATGGCGTAACCGCCTTTTGCTCCCTTATCGGTTACGGCTTCCTTCAATTGTGTTTCCACCAGGTGCTGAATACGGCTGTCGATGGTCAGGATCAAGTGATAGCTGGAGGCCTGTTCCGCCGCCTTATCGATCTGAGGCTGGAGTTTTTTCCCTTTCGCATCGCGAACCCAGGCCAGCGTTTCCGGAACGCCCTTGAGATAATTTTCGTATTTTAGTTCGAGCCCTTCCAGTCCTGTGGAATCAAGTCCGACAAAGCCAAGAAGATGGCCGGCAAGTTCTCCGTTGGGATAGAAACGTTTTGGTTCTTTGATCAGGAATACCCCCTCCACATTCAAATCTTCCACTCTTCTGGCCTGTTCTGGGGAAATTCTTCTGGCCAACCAGCAGAAATTCTTGGTGTTGGATATTTTCTTGATCATGGTTTGTCGGTCAAGCCCGAGCAGGGGGGCTACTTTGTCAGCCGCGTCCTGGGGATTTCTTATTTTTGAAGGATCGGCACAGACCGAATCGGCCATCACGCTGGCGGCGAGTTTCTCACCATTGCGATCGAAGATGATCCCTCGCTCCGGCTGGATCTGCAGGGTCTTGACGTGCTGTTTGGTTGCCAGCGTCTTTAATGTTTGGCCTGAAAGGACCTGTAACTGAAAGGCGCGGGTGATCAGGGCGATGAAAAGGACCAGAAAAAAAACCAATAAGGTCACAATTCGAAATTTAAGCCATTTTTTTTCTTCCCGCATCATTTATACCAACATACCACGCCAAAAATTATTTGATCATGATGACCTGGTCCTTGTCAGGATGGGTCATCTGTAGCTTCTCCCTGGCAATCGCCGCGATGCGTTGTGGAGATTTTAAGGTGGCAACCTCGACTTTCAGTTTTTTCTGTTCGTCCACTAGCCGCTCTTTGCGGCTGATTTCTTCGGCAATCTGGTATTCGAGCTTCGTCATCTGGATATGAGAAGCGACGTAACAAAGGAGCACCGACATGAGCGCCAGAGCAGTGACGATGTAGATGGAATATTTGATTTCCCCGGCTTTCTTGTGCTCCTCTTGGACAGTTCCCTGCAGGGCGTCACTGACGGCCATCTTGTATATCCTTTATATCCTTTCGGCGGTGCGAAGTTTGGCGCTTCTTGCCCTTGGATTATCAGCGATTTCTTCCTCGGACGGCGTAACCGGCCGGCGGTACACAATTCTGGCCTTTGCCTGTCTCTGACAATTGCAGACAGGCATGTCGTGAGGGCAGATGCAGGCGCTTTCATAGGAACGAAAAGAGGTTTTCACGATCCTGTCCTCCAGGGAATGGTAGGAAATGACGGAAAACCTGCCTCCTTGGTGGAGCCGCTCGATTCCGTCAGTGAGGGCGCCCTGGAGGCTGGATAATTCGTTATTCACGGCAATGCGCAGGGCCTGGAACGTTTTTGTGGCCGGGTGCAATCGGTGTCCGTGCATTTTCTTCGGGATTACCGCCAAAATTATGTTCGCCAATTCCGTAGTGGTTTCGATTTCCTTTAACTTTCTTTCCGCAACTATGGCCCTCGCGATTCTCCTCGCCATAGGCTCTTCACCGTATTCCCGGATGATCTTTCCTAACGAGGACTCGGGAAGGTTGTTGACGAGGGTATAAGCGCTCGTTTGTTGACGAAAGTCCATGCGCATATCTAAAAGGGCCCCCTTAGAGAAACTGAATCCCCTCTCCGCCGCATCCAATTGATGAGACGACACCCCTAAATCGAGGAGGATGCCGTCAACATGGGAAATATTCAGGCTGAGTAAGATCTTGCCGATATTGGCAAAGTTTCCCCTTGCCAGGGTAACCCTGTAACGGAAGGGGGTTAATCGCTTTTCCGCTTCATGGAGCGCGTCTTCATCGGCGTCGATGCCGATCAACAAGCCATTCGGTGCGCTTTCTTCAAGAATTTTAAATGCATGCCCCGCGCTGCCCACGGTCCCGTCGACATAGACCCCCCCTGCTCTGCAGCCGAGGGAGGCGATGACTTCTCTGAGCAGGACCGGTTTGTGAAAAAACGGCATTTCATGGTATCCTTTCAAATTCCAAGGTTTGCCATGTAGTCCCCTGCATCATCGCTCTGATCGCCCATTCTCTTCATTTCGCCCTCGAAACGCTCCCGGCTCCAGATTTCAACATTCCGAAGCATTCCGACCAGCACGATATCCTTCTCCAGCTTCGCGTACTCGCGAAGATTGGGCGGGACGAGAACGCGTCCTTGGCTGTCGATAGTGCAATCTACAGCGCTCGACATAAAAAAACGTTGGAAATCACGGACCTGTCTGCGAAGGATGGATTGGTGCCAGACCTTTTCCTCGATGATCTCCCATTCATTGTGGGGAAAAACCATTAGATAGTCATTCATTTTGGTAATGACTATCTGGCCGTTGCTTTTTTCCGCAAAGACCTCTCTTAGCTTCGAGGGGAAAATGACCCTTCCCTTGTCGTCTATGGTGTGGTAATATTGTCCCCTAAATACAGACATTGACGCTTCCTCCACAATACTCCCCTTTGCTCCACGTGGTGCACTATATAATGAGGCAACTCAGGTTTGTCAAGGAAATTTTATTATTTTTTTCTTAGGGTTTGGTACTTGGAAACGGCTTGGTGGTGGCCAATCAGGGTTGAGGAAAACTGGTGGGACCCATTGTTGTTTGCCACAAAATACAGATAACCTACCTTTGCCGGATAAAGAGCCGCCCTGAGTGATTCTGTATCGGGGTTGGCAATAGGTCCCGGTGGTAGTCCGCTAATACGATAAGTATTATGGGGGGCGTCTCTTAAAAGATGACTTTTTCTGATTTTTCCATCAAAATCATCGAGATCATAGACCGCGGTAGGATCGCTTTGCAGCCTCATTCCTTTTTTCAAACGATTGTGGAATACTGCTGAAATCAGAGGCTTTTCATCCTTAAACCCCGTTTCCTTCCCAATGAGAGAGGCAAGGGTGACGACTTCCGCGATGGTCAATCCCATTGCTGCCGCCCGCTGGCGCATTTCCGGGGTAAATCTTTTCCAGAACTGCTGGTTCATGATCTGAATGATTTCCTTGGATCCCATGGAGCGGTCAAGTTTATATGTCTCCGGATAGAGATATCCCTCCATGGTTTTCCCAGGTACATTAAGGGTTTGTACGAAATTCTGATCAAAGGCCAGCTTCAGGAATGCCTTTTCAGGGACCAATTTATTTGCCGCCAGACGGGCGGCAATTTCTCTAACAGTGAAATCCTCCGGGATAGTTACAAGATAGGCCTTAATGTCTCCTTTGACCAATTTATCGATTATATCGATCGGTGACATTGCGTAAGAAAGTTCATATTCTTCAGCTCTGATCTGCCTGGCCGCACCTTTGATAATCGCCAAAACGTAAAAGAACGGCTTGTTGGCAACGATTCCGGCCTTGTCAAGGATATCAATGCTTTGCAGGAATCCTGTCCCGCGGGGAATATCAATCAGGATCGTCTCGGAGGATGGTCCGACGGGTCGACTGGCGAAGTGGAAAAACACCAGACTGCTCAAAATGAAGAGGGCGAGAAAGAATAATGCCAGCGGTTTTTTGTATGCAATACGTAACAATTTCATAGCGAATACAAGTTAAGCGGTTTGCCGGGAAGGGAGTGCTCTCAGGTAATCCTGAAGGATAATGCTCGCAGCGAGTTTATCGACGACTTCTTTTCTTTTTTCTCGTTTCATATGAGAATGCCTGAGGATTTCCTCCGCCTCTTTTGTTGAAAATGTTTCGTCCCAGCGGATGACGGGTAACTGGAGGTGCGATGCAAGGATTGCGGCAAAACGGTTAACTTTTTGGCATTGAATTCCCTCGGCGCCGTCCAGCCGGACCGGGTAGCCAATAACAATCTTTTCCGGGCGATACTTTCTCACAAGCGCGGTTATCGACTCCAAATCTTTTTTCCTGTTCTGCCGCACGACCACGGCGACAGGCTGTGAGATCAATCCCATTTCATCCGAAACGGCAACCCCAATCCTTTTCTCGCCATAATCGAGCCCCATAATTCTCATCACATGACTCCATCAAAGCCAGGTCTACTATATGGTCAAACTGTTTTTTTCAAGATAAATTATCGATTCATCATTTCTTCTTGACATTTCTACCTCCCCTTATATAATCCCTCGCCAAGCCGGAGTGGTGAAATTGGTAGACGCAGGGGACTCAAAATCCCCCGCTCGCAAGGGCATGTCGGTTCGATTCCGACCTCCGGTACCATGTTTTCAATAGGTTACGAGCTTAAGGTCTGGCGTGTAACCTTCTTCTTTTGGGAGGTTGTGCTGAAATTGTGATTATTTTTTCCTGCAATCTGTCCATGACCTCTATCCCGGCCCGCAAACTTTCAGGATAATGATGCGCATACCTCATGACCATGGATGTGTTCTTCCATCGTCCAAGCTTCTGAACAGTATAAAGATCAACCCCGTTCTGAACCAGCCGGGTCGCGAAAGTGTGACGTAGATCATGGAACCGTAACTTCGCAATCCCGGATTTTCGAACCACAATTTTGAAAGATTTGAAAAGCACTGGGTTTGTCCGCCTGGTGTTATCTTTGTGCTTATTCCGGAGCGTTCGGCCTGACGCTTTACGGTATTTACAAGCCAGGCTTCGCCAAGATCGCGTGGCGTTGAGATGACTCGGGCACCTGTGATCCGTTTGGCGGTCCATTTCGACATCGCCAAGGATGTAAAGAACCCGCCAAAGCCGAAAACAACCACGAACACCAGCATGTTAGCCATATCCAGACCAAGCCCCTGTGCGTCCAGAATCCGATCTACCCCCATAATATTGAGAACAATGCTCAAAATCAGGATAACAGCCAGGTTGGTAAAGAGAAACAACACGATTCGCTTCATGGTTCCTTCCTTTCATTTCATTCGGTCAGCCTTTTGATAGCGCCTGACACATTAATGCCCAACAGCCCCAGGCGCATCGGTCGGATTTGCGCAATGATGGTGCTGTAAATTCCAAAGGCAGTTTATCTTTTCACGCCGATGGCCCTATTTCAATGGCCTGCCTGTAAAATCCAATGCCAGTGTTCTCCCTGGATCGAGATGGTGAAATCGGTCACCGCAGCATACGATCACCGGCGGCGCCTCGCACTGCCTCGATGCAACCATTAGAAAGTTTTGCGTCAGTGTAATATCGAGCCAGTTGCCTCTGTATTGAACAGCCATGGTGAGTCGCTTGAGTTCTTCAGGCATAACGGGATTGAAACAAATCTCATCCTTTCTAAATTCAAGTCCTGTATAGCATCTCTGAATGATGTCCACGGTGCCGGCCATGGCTCCGGCATGAATGCCTTCGTGCGTTGTGTCGGCCTGAATATCCGATATATCGCTCTCCAGTGCTTCCCGGAAAATAGCCCAGGATCGGTGCCGATCCGATCTTGCGAGAACCCACGAATGGATCACGTTGCTTAATGTTGAGCCGTTTGATGTGCGATACAGGTAGTAATCGATGATATCAGGAATCGTGTCGGGTGAAAAATCGTATCCCATAGCAGTGAAGAGGTCGACCAATTCTTCAGCTGAAAAAAGATAAAATAACATCAGAACATCCGCCTGTTTGGATAATTTATACCGGTTAGGCGAGATTCCCTCCGCCTCCAGGATGCGATCGAGACGGCGGATGTCGCCGTATTTGGCGCGGTAAGCTTCCCAGTCGAATTCTTCCAACCTTTCATAACCTTCAAACTGGCTGATGATAATGTCATTATGGAAAGGCACATACATCTTGCTTACAATGGACTGCCAATGTTCCACCTCGCTTTCAGCAAGATCCAGCATTTCCATGATCTCGTGCCGTCTTTGGGTTGTAATGATATCCAGGCTCCTTGCAGCCGCCTGTAGAACCCAAGCTGCCATGACATTGGTGTAAGCGTTGTTATTCAATCCCGGTTCGGCAACGCCTGGATACCCGTCGTGATATTCGTCCGGACCCATGACGCCGTGGATTTCAAAACGCCTTCGTTTATCGTTGTAACTCGTTAGGCTGGCAAATAACCTTGCGGTTTCAAGCATCATTTCAACCCCGTGTGACGATAGGAAGGCAACGTCATGGGTCGTCTTGAAATACTTCCATACGTTAAAAGCAATGGCCGCGCTTACATGGCGCTGCAAGTGGGTGTGGTCAGGATTCCATCTTCCCGATTTAGGGTTGAGGTGAAGTTCTTGGGTTTCTTCTCGGCCATTGCTGCCGCTTTGCCAGGGGAAAAGGGCGCCCTGAAGTCCCTGGCGGTTTGCCGCCAAACGTGCCTGGTACAGGCGGCGATATCGGTAGGGGAGCATTGATCGGTTCAATTCCGGGGCCCTAATGGCAAAAATTGGAAAAATAAACATTTCATCCCAAAAAATATGGCCGCGGTAGGCCTCCCCGTGCCATCCGCGGGCAGGAATGCCGATATCGCCGTCCATGGAATTCATACTGACGGTCTGAAGGAGATGAAAGAGGTGCAGCCGCAGGATCATTTGGGTCCGTGTTTCGTTCTCCACAACTATATCGAAACGGGTCCAGAGATGTTTCCAGGCAACTCGATGGCTCTTTAGAGTATCTTCAAAACCGGCCGCATGTTTTACAGCATCGCATGCCTCCTGGCCGGCCTCTGAAACAGCCATATCTCGCGATGAATAAAGCACCGCAATCTTCTCTATAACAACCGGTCGGCCCTCCTCCACATCGAATCCAAGGTCGTCGGCAATGAAGCCTTCGTCTGCTACAAGCCTTCGCTCGGCCATTTGCGCCTCGCCGTTAACAAGAACCCTGGTTCTTACCGCTTCGGCAATTCGCAGATGAGACTGACGGGTTTTACAGATCATGTAAAGCCCTTCCACGCCTGTACGGCCCGTCTCCAGCGGTTCGAGATGCCGGCTGTTGAGTTGCCTGTAGCGCTTAACCCCAGCGTTGATGACCATCCCATCGATGGCACTACGGCATTGAAGCCGTCCGGACCAGTTCTGCGGTATGATGGTCATTCTCATGGCTGCGATATGCTTTTCGGCCATGCTGACCAACCGCTTTTGGACGATTTTCGTTTCCCTTCCCTGCCGATCCCGGGACAGGATCTCCCGGCTCAGGAGACCATCCCGGAGATTGAGTTCCTGTCGGTAAGACAAGATGTCTGTATGTGCTGTATTGAACCATTCGCCGCCTTCCGGTCTCCACATCAGTAAGAGATAGTTGGGAATATTGACCAGGTCTTCATTTTCGACAACACGGTCGGCGATCTCCGTTTTCAGTCTGTTGTAACCGCCCGCCAGATAAGTCCCGGGATAGTGAATTGCATCTGCCTGAGACTCTATGGCCGCGCCCCGCGTGGCGAAATATCCGTTGCCCAAGGTGCATAAAGCCTCCCGAAGGCCTTCTCCGGCAGGGTCGAAATGTTCGTAAACGAGCGACCATTTATTCATGGACACCTCCTACATGCTCAGCAAGTAACAGGATAAATCGGCGTACTTCTTCGCAACTTTTCAGACAATACCTCGCCGCCGTCGGAAAAGGACGATCCCAAACGACAATCCCGCAACCCTTATTTATGAGTGCCCGGAAAGCATCTTCATCCGTCACATCATCGCCGATATAAAACGGCAAGATCTCGTCGTCGTCCAACTTCATCGCTTTCAGCACAAACTGGAGCGCTTTTCCCTTGTGCCAGTCCATAGCCGGCTGCAGTTCAAAGACTTTATTGCCGTATGCCTTGCGAAGTTCGCCGTATTTTGACGCGACCTCGTCCACGGCAGCTTCAACCGCCGGCACCCGGCCAGGATCGACCAGCCGATAGTGGATCGCGATGCCGAATTTCTTTCGCTCCACCAGACTCCCTTCTATCGGTGAAATTTTGTCCCGAATTTCCTGTTCCGCTTTATCGATAATGGGCAGAAACGCCAAAGCCTCGCTGTTTTCAGGTTGTAAATGAACAGGTCCCGCAATCTCGAAACCGTTACTTCCCGCATAAATAAGGCCCTCGATGCCCACCAGGCAGCGGATATCGGCAAGACCTCGGCCACTGATGATTCCGACCACACAGCTCCGGTTCAGGGCCAACAGGGCCGACCGCATACTTTCTCCCAAAACCGCTTTATCGGGGGTTTCAACAATCGGGGTTAAGGTCCCGTCATAGTCGAGAAAGACCGCCGGACGCCTCCCGTTTAAGCCCTTTTCTATCTGCATGAAGTTATCGATAGCCGATGGCAGTTCTTTCGGCCTCACCACTGCATTGGTGTCGTTAATCTTTATTTCGATCTCAGAGAGATCATCAACGGCCACATGTGCGCCGTGGCTCAGGAGCACCTGTTTTTCCCCTTTCCTCGAAACGCCGACCACCAAAGCAAAACCACCCGCCCTGGCCGCCGCAATGCCTGCCACAGCATCCTCAACAACGATGGTGCGCGACGGATCAACACCGAGCTGACGGTTGGCTTCCAGAAAGATATCCGGGGCAGGTTTGCCCGAAAGACCCAATTTAGCCGCATCAACGCCATCTACGCGAACATCAAATAATTCCGGAATTCCGGCCCGTTCGAGAATCAACGCACAATTCCTGCTCGCTGAGATAACTGCGGTTTTGATGCCCAACGTCTTTACTTGACGGACAAAATCCAGTGTCGTCGGATAAGGTTCTACACCGTCCTCACTCAGAATCTGAAGGAAGAGACGGTTTTTCATGTTCCCGATGGCGTGTATGGAATCCAGACCCGGCCTCTCATCCGGGTTCCCCTCGGGCAGGCTCATCCCCCTTGACTGCAAAAAACTTCTGATCCCATCTTCGCGGGTTTTTCCGTCTACGTACAACTTGTAGTCCCGAACGATATCAAATAATCTGATGGTAGCGGTCTTTTCTCCCGCCTTCCTGGTTAAAAACCTGTCAAAGGTATTTTTCCATACCGCCGCATGAACGCTTGCCGTTTTCGTGATGACGCCGTCGAGATCGAAAATCACCGCATCGATATTTTTAACTTCAATTCCTATTTTGTTTCCCTGTGATTCCGCATCGTTATAGCTTTTTTCCTTTCCCGCCACAAAACGGCCGATGCTGTCATCGCCGACCGAAGCGACGCCGGTATCCGATAACGTAAAATATTTTTCACTTTTTTGAGTAGCACGGCAGTGCTTTTTCGAGATAAGAACTTAGTTGGCCAACATAGTTCAAATTTTGAAAGGAGGACACTGCCGTGGAGAGAGATTGTACACAGGAACGGGAAAAAGTCATCCAAA
>DYRD01000185.1 GCA_020718905.1 Syntrophus aciditrophicus
TGTTCTTCACCGCAAGGCATGGGTGGATGGGGTCGTATCAATCCTTAGTGGTTAGGGGTTGTTGAGTCATTGCTCTTTCAGCTAATATGACAAAGTAGAAATATCCCCGGAATTTCTTGCCTGGAATTTTTTTGTTTTTTTTTTGACATAAGTTCAGAGCTGAGATATCGTCATAATATAATGGTTTGTCTTTACGGCCTTCCGGGCTTTTCCGGATTTCCAGAAAAAATGACAGGTTTTTCCGGAAATCCGGACAGATTTTCCGGAAATCCGGAAAATCAGCATTGTTTGGCAACCATGCTGATTTGAACAAACGCTTTCACCATGGCTTAACGAACTGAAATAATTCACATACAAATTATTTTGGCCGCAATGATGAGCAATGGCACCATTTGTGCATTAATAAACTAAACAGAATTTTGTCGGAAGAAAACCACGAGTATTTTTCGGTTCTCTCTTTACACTGAACTTCTTACGCGAGAAAGCAGCAACATATGCCCCGCACCCTCACTGAAATATTGTCCTCGGAAGGCAAAAAAGCGGACACTGGTATTTCCAGCCCCTTTCTTCCCGAAGCGCCCAAGTCCCTGGGCGAAACCGGGTTGAGCCCGATCTTTATTGAGGATCTGATCTGCAAGATGCTCCTGTCCCTGGGCTCGTTAACCGGGCACGAGCTGGCGCAGCGGCTTGGGCTGCCCCTTGTCATCTTCGGCGATCTGCTCTACGATCTCAAGCAGCGGCTTTTCCTCTCCTATCAGGCAACCTCGGGGGTCAACGACTTTTATTATCTCCTGACCGAAACCGGCCGACAGAAGGCCCTGCGGGCCCGGGAATATTCCAATTATGTGGGGACCGCGCCGGTCTGCTTTCAAGATTATCTGGTCAGCATTGACAGACAGTCCATCCGCAACGAGCACCCCGGCGTCACTGAACTGAAAAGCGCCTTTGCCGGGCTTGTGCTTCCCGAAGCCTTTTTAGAGATGGTCGGCCCGGCGGTCAATTCCGGCCGAGGCATGTTTCTTTACGGAGATCCGGGCAACGGCAAGACGGAAGTCGCCACCCGGGTTGCCAGATGCTTCGCCGACACGGTGTACATCCCCCGAACCCTCATTGTCGAGGGACAGTTAATCCAGCTCTACGACCCCCAATGCCACAATCCGGTTGAAGCCGGCCCGGAAGAAGAAAAGAAATCAGACCGGCGCTGGATAAAAATTGAGCGCCCGGCGGTCGTGGTCGGCGGCGAGATGGATATCCATTCCCTGGAAATCGGCTACAATACTCAGACCAAGATCTGCGAGGCCTCCCTGCAACTGAAGGGCAACAGCGGCGTTTTCGTCATTGATGACTTCGGCCGGCAGCGGGTAAGCCCGGAAACCATGCTGAACCGCTGGATCCTGCCCCTGGAAAAAAGCATCGACTACCTGACCCTGCCCAGCGGCAGCAAGATCATGGTTCCCTTCAACGCCCTGCTGGTCTTCTGCTCCAACCTCGATCCGGGCCGGACGCTGGACGAGGCGTTCCTGCGCCGGATTCCCTACAAGATCCGGATGACCGACCCCAGCGAGGCCGATTTTATCACCATCCTGCAGGATGTGGCCCGGCAGTTTGCCATCCCCTACGACCAGAAATGCGTTGACTATCTGCTGAAGAAACACTTTCGCGGCATCAGACCGATGCGGAGCTGCCACCCGCGCGATATCCTCCAGCAGCTTGTCAATATCGCCCTCTATGAAAAAAGAGTGCCAAGGATGACGGAGGCAGACCTGGACAAGGCCATCGGCCTCTATTTTCTGGCCACCAGCAGCGCGGTGACGGCGTGAGGGGGGGGGAAGGGCGCCCGGATCAGCGCGGCAAAGCAGAAGGGGAAAAAAGCACCATTTTTTTAGACAGGTCCGCGGGCAATGGTGTCCGCGGATACAAACAAAAACCATGTAAGAAGGAGACTGAAAATGAAAACATTGACAACACAGATCAAACGGTTTTTTCAAGAGGAAGACGGGGTTACGGCTATTGAGTACGGGCTGATCGCCGCCCTGATTGCCGTCGTGATTATAGCAGCAGTTACAGGGGTTGGGCAGAAACTTGTAGCCGTTTTTACAAGTGTAGATACCGCCCTTACTCCTTAATAATCGACTATAAAAATTGCCTCTGCGATCCCCTTTAAGGAATGGCGTAGGCAATCTATTCCTCCTAAACAGAGAAACATTTATGAAATCACTCACAATGAAAGCTATAAGATTTTTTCGTGAAGAAAATGGAGTAACGTCTATTGAATATGCCTTGATAGCGTCTCTGATAGCAATCATAATTGTTGGCGCGGTTACAGGTGTTGGAAAAAAACTTGTGGACATTTTTACCAACATAGAGGGCCAGTTCCCCTAACGGGGCTAATGATTTCATAAAGAAACCGGCAGATTGTTCGTCATCTCCTGCAACAAAGGTCACGAACAATCTGCCTCCTCTTTGTCCTGTAACAAGTTGTAACGGAAGAATATCAACGTCCGTCCCGATTGCATGATGCAATGATCATTAAACCACGTTGCGGTCATCTATTCATTTCAACTATGCAATCAGGGCTGAGAGCAGGAAACACGAACAGCGCAGAATGGCACAGTTTAATCTCATCCATGCGGAGCAGTATTTCCTGTACGGAGGTTTGATGATCGCCCTGGTAATTGCCTCGATCACCGATCTCTCCCAGCGGCGCATCCCCAACCTGCTGACCTTGCCGG
>DYRD01000186.1 GCA_020718905.1 Syntrophus aciditrophicus
CTGATCTGCAAAAGTTTCATAATGAAGAATAAAAACATTTTGTCCCTCTGCCGTGGATACGAAACATTGTTTTCTCACATGATCTCTAAAAAATTCGTCCATCCACCTGTCCTGGTGCCTGAAAGGCTTGAAGAATGCCTTTATCTTGTAAACAGAATAGAAAAGGAACAGTTAGAGGGTGAGTAAGCGTCAAATGAACCCATATCCCCCGCTGCTTGAAAATATTTCTGGCGAGGTGAAATTGGATGCTGTTTCTATTTTTTGGGTGGGAGGGGGAGTTCTTTGACAATCAGCCCTGCGGCTTACCGGCCTTATCGTTGGCGGCTTTCCATTTGTCGGGGAGCAGTTCCTCAATGCGGTTTGCCGGGTGCCCCATGAATCTGTCGAGGATATCGTTGAGATATTTTCCGGGGTCGATACCGAGCGCCCTGCAGGTCTGGACAAGGGAAAGTATTGTGGCTGTGGCCCTGCCCCCGTCCTTGCTTCCTACGAATAGCCAGTTCTTGCGTCCGATCACGAGGGGCTTGATGGCCCTTTCGGCGATATTGTTGTCCAGCCTGGCGTCCGGATTGGCAAGGTAGTTCCTGAGATGCGGCTCCGCCGTCATGAAATATTCGAGAGCCTTCCTGAAGTTCGACATTGGCAGCAGCGGCCCGTTGACCATGCGCTCCTTGACCATGGCCGCCATGCGGTCGATTATCGGAGCCTCCTTTTCATTCCTGATGCGGAGCCTTTCCTCCGGCTTACGGCTCCAGGCCACGCGTTCGAAGCGGAAGAGGTTCCTTATGAGCCATATGATTTTTCCCCTGAATTCGGGGTCGCCGTGTTCGGCCTCGACGAACTTCCTGCGGATATGCGCCATGCACGGATCCCATAGGATTCCGTCCTTCCGGGACAGTTTCGCATATGCCCCGTACTGGTCCGAATGCATGTTGCCCCTGTAGTTGGCGAGCGTTTTCTCGACGTTCTCATATTTCCGGTTCAGGCAGAATTCGTAGACCCTGTACGGCGGATCCTTCCCGCCCCCTCCGACATACACCCACATGTACGCCTGCTGGCATCTGCCCTTGCCCTTCACAAGGAGGTTTACAGGGGTCTCGTCGACGAATATTGCATTGCCGGAAAGCACCTTCCCGCGCATGAGCCCGTATAGGGGTGTGAGCATTTCACCGATTCCCAGCACCCAGTTTGAAAGGGTCTGGCGGCTTATCCTGATGTCGTTCCTGGAGAACTGCTCCTCTATCCTGTATAGCGGGAGGTGGTCGGCGAACTTGGAGACGAGGACATGGGTCATCACGGAGATGTCCGCCGGCGACTTGAGTATCGGATGATCCGGCATGTAGGCCATGAGTATCCCCTCTTCAGGCCTGGATCTGCGCGCATAGACGGGGCGGACGTATTCGGCGACGTAGAACTCGGGCGGCCTCATCGCAAGCTTCCTGCTGACCTCGTCCCGGATGTGGACAAGCTTCTCCCCGGTTCCGGGATCGGTCTTCTTCTCCTCCGGTATGTCGAGCACCTTGCGGACTACCGGAAGATCGTCGGGATACTCGATGAAGGTGCCACCCTCGCCCTTCCTGACGCGCTTCTTCCTCTCATGGACCGCGACCTCGATCTTCTCCGGAGCCGAAGGCGCATCGTCCTTGATCTCAAGACCTTCCAGAAGAGGGTGCAAGGAGTCAAGATTCATGACAGACCTGTCCGACTTCGGGCCGAAGACCTGTTTCCGGAGCCAGGCCATCTGCTCCATAAGGCGGGAGATCTTCTCCTCAAGGGCTCTGATGGTATCTGCCATGGCGATGATCTGCGCCTCCCGCTCAGCGAGCTTTTTCACCGTATCGTCAGCGCCCTGGATCATATCATGCATCATATTATCATTTATAAGGTTACAACATCAATATTATATTATTATTTATTGATATTATACAATATATATGATTGATTACAAATCAATATTGTTATTTTTAAGCATTTTATTTTCGCCGATGCTGAACCTGCGGTTCATCCTTTTCGGGGTTATGCCTTCGAGAAGCATTGCAAGCTGGCGCCTGTCTATCAGGTCGCCGTCCCTCAGGATGTTGGGGAACATGCCCCTCTCCAGCCGCTTGTACCACAGGACGAAGCCGTCGCCGTCCCAGCTCAGTATCTTCACATGCGTCCTGCGCCGGTTTATGAAGACGAACATCGAGCCGCCCAGCAGCTCGCCGGGAAAAGAGGACTCGACTATGCCGCCGAGCCCCTCGAAACTCTTCCTCATGTCGACTGAACCGCGATGGAGGTATATCTTACCGGGACAGAATGAGGGGTACATCAGGCGGTCCTCAGGAGCCTGACGGCCTTGACGAACGCCACTCCGTCGAAATCGCCATGCACACGGATGCGGACTCCGCCGACTTCGAGCTCGATCCCGGATACGGGTCTGTCGGCAAGCTCGACAAAGCGCCCGGACGCCTCGATCTCGCCAGCCGGGGAAAGCTTCCTCTTCCAGTACATGAAACGCTGGTAGCCAATGCCTTGCGAACGGCACCATGCGGCCACGCTGCTGCCGCTCTTCTCCCACGTGTCAAGATTCTTCCGCCATTCGCCTTCCAGGCATGCTACTTCCGATTCCCCTGAAACTGCAATCTCATCCATTGACTGAAATCCTTTCTGATTGGTTGTTTCAGTCAATATGAGGGGGGGCAGGGAAATTCTCAAGCGGGGGAAACTATGGGTTCATTTGACGCTTAC
>DYRD01000071.1 GCA_020718905.1 Syntrophus aciditrophicus
GCGGGGCGTTCCGGGATGCCTACCTCCGGGCCCGGCCCGTTGTGCACGAGCCGATCATGAAGGTGGTCGTGGAGGCGCCGACGGAATTTCAGGGCGCCGTCATGGGACTGTTTAATCAGCGTCGGGGCATGATTGTGGGAGCCCAGGATGAAGGGCACATGTGCGTTGTCGAGGCGCAGGTTCCCCTTGCGGAGATGTTCGGTTTTTCCACGGTGCTACGGTCGGCAACCCAGGGCAAAGCGCAATTCACCATGGAATTCGCTCTTTATCGCCAGGTCCCACAATCCATAGCTGAAAAAATCGCTGAAGACATGGCTGCGAAGAAAAAAAATGCGGCCTAAGTTAAGCAAAACATGGCAAAAATACTTGATCTTAGAAACAGGAGTATCGCTATGCTAAAAAAAGAGCTGATTTTAAGAAATCCCCTGCGGCAAATGGGTTACGAAAATGACGATATCCTTCCCGAAGGAGGGTTTGGTGCGGTTCTGGCCAGAGCCGGGGTAGGGAAAACAGCCCTCCTCGTGCAACTGGCTCTCAACACGATGCTGCGGGGGAAAAAGGTGCTTCATGTTAGTCTCCTCGATCCTGTAAACAAGGTCGATCTATGGTATCGCGAGCTGTTTCGGCTCCTTGCCGTACAATACCAGATAGGTCAGATCCGGACGCTCTGGGAGGAAATCCTGCCCCTGAGGTTTATTATGACCTTCAAGGTGGAAGGGTTTAGTGTGCCGAGACTCCAGGAACGCCTGAATGACCTCATGGAACAGGGTATTTTTAGCCCCGATATGATTATTATCGATGGCCTGATCTTTGATGATACATCCAAGCCAGCACTTGATGCCTTGAAAGAAATGGTCGAAAAGCAGTGCTTACGGGCCTGGTTCACAGTCAACATCCATCGGCAGGTGAAGGAGGATGCGGATGGGTTGCCCAAGCCCCTCTTGCCGGCGGATGACCTGTTTGATGTCGCCCTGCTCCTCGTAACGGAAGGTAACGAAATGCATATCCGGGATCTGAAGACCGGTGATGTGCCATCTCCCCGTCCGGTCCTCATTCTCGATCCCGCCACCATGCTTATTAAGGAAAATGCCGCCGTAGCCTCTTAGGGTCTGTCACGAAAGAGTGGCAAACCCTTGGCTTCGTCCTTGTTTCATGATTATAAAGTGCCTCTGAGTGCCGCAAGAAAACGATCAACATTTTCAGGCCTGGCGGTATGTCCCATCAAACCGATACGCCACATCTTCCCGGCCAGGGGTCCGAGACCACCGCCAATTTCAATTTTGTGCTCAGAGCGCAGATAGCGCCGGACAGACAGTTCGTCAATGTCGGCCGGACATTTTACCGTGTTGAGCATGGTCAGGCGGAAGGGCGCTTCGACCAGCATCTCGAGACCCATTTCCTCAAGGCCGTCCACAAGTTTTAGATGATTTTGCTGATGGCGCAAGATTACCTTGTCCAGTCCTTCTTCAGTAATAAGTATCAAGGACTGATAGAGAGCATAGAGCATATTAACGGGCGCTGTATGGTGATAGACACGATTTTTCCCCCAGTAATTGGCGATCATGGAAAGATCGAGATACCAGTTCGGCACTTTCTTCCGGCGACGGTTGAGCTTGTCCACAGCCTTTTCCGAGCAGGGAAGGGGGGCCAGGCCGGGCGGGCAGGAGAGACATTTCTGGGTGCCGCTGTACAGGGCATCGATCTTCCTGTCGTCCGTGTTTACCTCGATAACGCCCAAGCTGGTCACGGCGTCAACCAGGTACAAGCAGTCAGAGCCTTTCAACAGGTCACCGATTTCCGCCACCGGGTTTCTTACCCCCGTTGATGTCTCCGCATGTACCACGGCGAGGATTTGATAGTTTTTCAGGCGCAGCCTTTTGTCTACCTCTTCCGGAATGACCGGCGTTCCCCAGGGGAATTCGACGACATCCACCTGGGCGCCAAGACGGGAGGCGACATCCTGCATTCTCATGCCGAAGACCCCATTGACCAGGATGAGGACGCGATCTTCCGGTTCCACCAGATTGACGAAGCAGGCCTCCATTCCGGCCGATCCGGTTTCTGACAAGGGGATGGTCATTTTGTTGCCGGTTTTCATTACCTGTTGCAAAAGCGATTTCAGCTCATCCATGATTTGGAGAAAATACGGATCCAGATGTCCCAGCGTCGGTTTGCTCAGGGCCTGATAAACCTCCGGAGGAACACAGGAAGGGCCGGGCCCCATCAATAACATGTCTTCAATTCTATCCAGAAGGTTAGTCCCCATTTTATTACCTCCTCATCTGTATTTCCGCCTATGCCCAGGACGAGTTCACGCAAGCCGTCATTTATTAATCAAGCGCCTAAGTTCACGATGCTGAATTACTCCCTGAAAAGTCAGGATTGTCAGTCCGGCAATGATAAGTATCATACCCATGGCTTCAACGAAAGTAGGTCTTTCACCCAATTGGATGGCAGCGGCGATCATACCGATGATAGGAGTTGCAAGGGTTCCCATGCTCGCCATGCCCGCAGACATGGCTTTTAGGATAAAAAACCACAAGATCAGGGCCAGGGCCTGGCTGACGATGGAACTGAAGGCAATCCCGGCAATAAAGGGCGGAGTCCATTGCACCGGAGGGCTGGGCACAATGATGGCGATAAGGATCAGGGGAATAGAGCCGAAAAGCATTTGCCAGGCGGTCAGGGAGATAAGGTCGAAAGTGAACTTTTTCCACATGATTTTGGTCATAATCGCACTTCCGGCCCAGGCGATTCCCGACAAGACAGCGAGAATGTTACCCAACATACTTGATTGCAGATTCCAGGGCTCAAGAATGACCATGAGGCCTGAAAAGGCGATAATAACGGCGAGCCATTGAGCTCCGGCCAGATATTCGGAAAGGAGCGGCCAAGCCAGAACCAGAACCCAGAAGGGCATGGTGTAGACAAGGATCGCCGTTTTTCCGACGCCTCCATAAGAACAGCGCCAGCGTAACGAGACCTATACATCCAGTGGTCGAAAGGAAACCGAGGATGATAGTCATAAGAATTTCTTTTGGCATCAGAGATTTTCGTTGCAGCAGGAGGATGGTAAAAAGACTGACGGCACCGATAAAAGTACGCAGGGCGGCAAAATCAAAGGGCGATGCAAACCGCAAGCATTCTTTCATGACCACCCAATTGTAACCCCAGATTCCTGAAAGGGTGATCATCGCAAAAATGGCCGATCTTAGAGAGTTATCGGCCGGAACTTTCATATCGAAGGAAGCGAATACATAGCAACGGCATTTCTTTTTCGGCAGTTTGTCCCAGAAGAGCAAAAAAAGGTCAAGAATGAATCCGCTAAATACTTTTCAAAAAAAAAAGGAACGAGGACCACCTATGCCGTTCATAGCCTGGCTGGAGTCACGTTACATTTAAGTTGGTCTCCCAAGGATGGCAATCATCACAGAGACCCTGTCGCTCTTTTCGTATTCGATTCCAGCTACATAACATGAAACGAACATCGCAAAACCCTCATTCGATCAGAATATATCTTTTCTTTGAGTTCTTGTCAAGGCATGTGAGATAGAGCGGCCCCTGATAAGGTCTTGACAATTGCTGGCCAATCCATTAGCGTACACCCGAAAAACGTCCGAAGAGGTTAAAGAGTAATATGATGATTGGAGTGTTGATCACCACACATGGCGGGCTTGGATACGGATTGATCAAGGCGGCGGAACTTATTAAAGGACCACTGAAGGGGATTAGCCATATTTCTGTTGATCAAACAAAGGGTCTGGAAGATATAAAGAAAGAAATCAGTGCGGCCATAAAAAAGTTGGACCAGGGGAGGGGTGTGATTATTTTAACGGATCTCTTCGGGGGAACGCCCTCTAATATATCCCTCTCTTTCCTGAAAGAGGGCAAAGTGGAAGTGATCACGGGTGTCAATCTGTCCATGCTTCTCAAGCTTACTGATGTCCGGGAAAGTATGACCCTGCGTGAATATGCAAGTTTCATTAAAGAATACGGCATCAAAAATATTTGCGTAGCCAGTGAAATCCTCAATAAAAAGATCGGTGCGTGATCCTATGGATTGCGTCCTTATCAGGGTCGACAATCGTCTTGTCCATGGGCAGATCATCGAAGCGTGGGTCCCTTTCCTGAAAGCATCCAGAATTATTGTCGTGGATGATGAGGTTGCCAGCGATTTCTTCCGAGAAACGGTTATTAAAATGGCCGTTCCCAGTGACGTTGAAGTAAGAATCCACAGCGTCGAAGACTTTGTTAAATACAACACCTTGCGGGAGGATGACATTAATGATCGGGTGCGATCCATCATCCTGTTTTCAGATGTATGGGATGCTCTGCGCGCCTATAACCTGGGGTTTACATACAATAAATTAAACATCGGCAATATATACAACGATGAATGTCGACAAAAATTGTCGGCCTGTGTTTTGCTCAGCGATCAGGATGTTGCGAGCATCCAGAGTCTTTTGCAGCGGGGAGTACGGATAGAGATGCGGCGCATTCCGCGCGAGCGGCCTTTGAATATGGCCGAGGCATTGGATCAGTTGGTATAGAAGCAGTTGTCAATATTGTTGAACGATTTGCAGAATATATATGAGGTCGTCAATGATATGGTTGTGAAAGTGGTCATTGTGTCCGTCATCGGAGGTTTTCTCTGTCTTGATCGGACATGTCTACAAACCATGCTCTCACGACCTGTTGTGATCGCACCGCTGACAGGATTCTTGCTTGGGGATGTCCTGACCGGTCTGAGCATCGGGGCTTTCTTGGAGCTGCTCTGGATCGATAAACCGCAAATCGGTATCTATGTCCCCCCTAATGATTCCCTCCTTGCAGTAACGATAGTGTCATCCCTCTTACTGGCAAGTGGCCAATACGAACAAACCCGCCACGAGGTGATCGCCTTCGCCTTTTTACTGTTTATCCCCCTCGGTTTTGTCACGCAACGAATGGATACGGCACTGATTCAATCCAATGAACTGCTCTCGGAAAAAGCCCTTCAGGCGGCCAAAGCAGACGACCCGAGGGGGATCGCACGATTGCATATGGGTGCCATCGCCAAAACCTTTGCCGTTTATTGCCTTTTTTTATTCTTTTCCATTATCGTCGGCGTCATGATTATTGAAACGGTTTTTCCGCTCCTTCCCGTCTTTGTTATCAAGGCAATGGGATTGATGTATCTCATCATTCCGGCGGTGCTTATTGCCGTGTGTCTGAATACGGTAAAGATCCGCAGTACCGTACCCGTCTTCTGTGCCCTGTTTCTGGCGACCATGGTTATTATTGAAATTATTCATGCCTTCTAAGCTCCTTATCCGGCAGATGGAATTGGATGATATCACGGCGATAAGGGAGATCGAAAACAGTTCTTTTCCTTTGCCGTATAGCGCCGGTATATGGGAGAAAGAAAAATGGAACTCCCTATCCCGGACACTGGTCGTTGGAGAAGAAAAGGGGAATGGCGCTCTGGAGCTATGGGGCTATCTTAATTTCTGGATCATTCTGGACGAGGCGGAGATTCATCGGATTGCGGTGAGAAAGGAATATAGACGTTCCGGTACCGCCGGCATGCTGCTTCGGGAAATGTTCGAGATGCTCCGGGATATGGAAATCGCCTCCGTCCATCTGGAAGTTCGGCAATCAAATCATGATGCCATAAATTTATACGAAAAGTTTGGATTTATGCTAAAAGGTCGACGGCAGGGCTACTATGAGGAAACGGGAGAAGACGCCCTCATTCTGGAAGCCGATGTGAAGATGGCCAGACAATAAACTAGAGAATCATAGACAATAACACATGTGGACAGGAAGCATTATCTTTAATAACAAGCTCGGACCGCAGCATCTCCATATGGCGGTTCGGCTTCCCTCGGAGTTTGTGAACCCGAGTCCCGGACAGTTTGTAATGATACGGCCCGCCAGAGGCGGTGAGCCCCTCCTTTCAAGACCCCTTAGCATTTATCAATTTACGCGGAATCAGGATCATGTCATCCTGGAGTTCTTATACCGGATCGTGGGACAGGGAACGGAACTGCTTTCCCGGTTGCCGTCGGCAGCCGAAGTTGCCATGCTCGGTCCGTTGGGGAACGGCTTCCGTATCGAAAAAAACCGTTCCCACAGAATACTGCTGGCGGGAGGCATGGGGGTGGCGCCGATCACTTTTCTCGCCCAACGCCTTAATGACCTGGTTGTCACGAAGGCTGAACTGCAAATCTGTCTTGGCGCAAAAAGCTGCGCCGAGATCGTCGGTGTGGAGCGGATAAAGGGTTTCCAGGGATTGATGAATATCGTCACGGATGATGGCACCATCGGAAGTTGCGGGCTGGTGACGGACTTACTGCCGGACATTACGAGGGGATGCGATCCGTGCCAGACAATGATTTACGCCTGCGGACCTATGGCCATGCTGCGGACCCTGGCCGAAGAATTGGCACCGACCCGCATCCCCTGCCAAGTTTCAATTGAGGAGCGCATGGCATGCGGACTGGGTGCCTGCCTGGGTTGTGCCGTCGACGTTCATAATCGGCGCGGAAGAAGAGTTAAGAAATCGCTCTGCAAAGACGGGCCTGTTTTCAATATTGAGGATATCTGCTGGGAACAGTTATGACGAACAGGAAAGGACTTGACGGAAAAGGAAAGCTCGCAGTCGCAATCGGGACATTGAAGCTGAAGAATCCCGTAATGACAGCCTCAGGAACCTTCGGTTATGGAGAGGAATACGCGCCGTACGTAGATCTTAACCGTCTCGGAGCAATCATCGTCAAAGGATTGTCTTTGAAACCGCGTTCAGGTAATCCCGGCCCGCGAATCATGGAGACGCCCGCCGGTATGCTTAACGCCATCGGTTTACAGAATATTGGCGTTAAAAGCTTCATCCGGAACAAACTACCCTATCTTCGACAATTCGATACCGCTATTATTGCCAATGTTTATGGAGAAACTATTGAGGAGTATCTGCGGGTAAGCGAGATCTTAACGGCGGCCGGTGGAGTTCATGCTCTGGAAATTAATGTATCCTGCCCCAATGTCAAAAGAGGTGGTGTTGCCTTTGGGACGGACCCGGATATGGTTGCCGAAGTAACTAACGGAGTGAAGGATGTAACCGATCTGCCCGTAATCGTGAAACTATCTCCTAACGTCACGGATATATGCGTCATGGCGAAAGCTGCGGAGGCCGCCGGGGCCGATGCCGTATCCCTGATCAATACGATTACCGGGATGTCTGTCGATGTAGAGAAACGAATCCCCCATCTGAAAAATATTACCGGGGGGTTGTCCGGGCCGGCCATCAAACCGGTCGCCCTGAGAATGGTCTGGCAGGTCGCCGGTCGGGTCCGCATCCCCGTCATTGGCGTGGGGGGCATCATGTCTCCCCGCGATGCCCTGGAATTCTTCATCGCCGGGGCCCGGGCAATTCAGGTAGGGACGGCTAATTTTGTCGAGCCCCGGGCGACCATGCGCATTATCGATGGTATCGGGGCATATATGAAGAGGCACCGTATCCTCGATATGGATAACCTTGTTGGATCATTGCGAATATAGAATTATTCCGGATACGATCTCATTGGGGAAGGTGTTTATCTGGTAGGGGGGCCGAATATTTCCCGATCCGAGGACGCAACGGTTTTCGTTGTTGATTTCGGAGGCGAACTCATCATGGTCGATTCCGGGTCCGGACGAAGCTCCCGTATTCTCGAGAACAATATTCGCGCCGCCGGGCTGGATCCCCACAAGATAAGCCGTCTTATTTTAACACATTGTCATATCGACCACATCGGCTCTGCCCCTTATTTTCGCAGCGAATTTGGCTGCAAGATCCTTATTCACGAGGAGGATGCGGAAGCCATCGAAACGGGCGACCAGCTACTTACGGCAGCAAACTGGTATGAAACGGAGTTCCCGCCCACGGAAATCGATGAAAAACTGAAAGGGGACAGTGGCTGCCTTAATTTCGGTAAAGAAAAGCTCTCTTGGCTTCACACCCCCGGACATACTCCCGGTTCTATCTGTCTTTATCTCGACAGGGGAGGGAGAAGGATACTCTTTGGCCAGGATATTCATGGACCTTTTCTACCCAGCTTCAGATCGGATATGGGGAAATGGGAGGAGTCGATGGAGAAACTTCTGTTACTAAAAGCAGATGTCCTGTGCGAGGGTCATTTCGGCATCTTTCAACCCCAAGATCGTGTAACGGCGTATATAAAAAAATATTTGCAACATAACAGTTGATTCCGATTCTGAATCAAAGTGCTAGCTGCGTTGGCATCGGCAAGCGGCTCCTCGACGTATAATCATACGCCTGTGTCACCTCCGCCTTGCCGCCTTGGCTTCAGCTTATGAAGAGTTATTTGTCGGGCGGGATTCAGACAATAGTTTGGATCTCGGCAATTTTTTTTGCGAGCCTTTTCCCCGAAACGGGAAAAGGAGTCTTGAGCTCTTGAGCGAAGAGGGAAACTTTATATTCTTCAATCATCCAGTATAATTCGTCAACGGCCGCTTTTTTTTCTTCCGATTCCAATGCCGAGATATCATTGCTGAGGGCTTGCCATGAGGCGGCAAAAGACTGGATTTCCCGGGTTCTGTCCAGGGCCTTTTCGAGATGGAAAAGTCCCCTCCCGGCACGAATTTCCAGGGCGCAGATGTAGCGGCACAACGGGGATATCCTTTCCTGAGGATATGCCTCGAGAAAATCACGAGGAAGAAGGGCAATGAGTTCCTGCCGCAACTGTTGGAGATAGGATAAGGCCTGTCCATGGGAATGGTTTTGCTTCTCAAGGCGGTTCAGGGTTTGGATGGTCTGGAAATTAGCCTCCAGAACGGGCATCGCCAGTGACAGGACGTCCTGCCCCTTGGGGATTATTTGAGAACGCACATTTTGGGCATGTTCCATGAATAGTTCTTTATTTCTAATATATACAAAGAATAAATCATGTATTACCTTATCGTAAAGGACCCGGGCGACGGTCCTTGCGCCCCCGAATGTTTCCGAACATATTTTCAGATTTCCCGTGGGAATCAGGGTTTTTCTCAGATACTTTAACTCACTCTCAAAGTGTTTTTCATAAAGGGCGGCAACGCCCAAGCGGTGAGAGGCCTTGGCAGCGGGAAAGGAATGGAAAAGACGCAGATTAATCTTTCCTTCGGTATACTCCAAGGCAGGGAAGGCGATACCCGTCGGAAATTCGGGATTGCCCAGGGTGATGGATTCCGGCAAGTCGCCGAAATCCCAAAAGGTGATTTTTTCACGTTCCCATGTTTTGCGTTCCCGTTCGAAGCTTTCTGATTGAATCCGACCGAGGAACTCTTCGTGCAGGACCTTGATATCCCGGCTGCTGGCCAGGGTTTGGCCATTCTCACCGGCGACGACAAAGCGCATCTTCAACTGTTCGGGCAACGCCGTAAGAGGCCATGCAGAGGGCGGTACGATAACGCCAAATTGCTCCTTCAGAATCCTGCTGAAAACAATCGGCAGTTGCTCCTCGTTCTTAGGCAGATGGGTAATAATCGTCTCCGCAACTGTTTTTAAGGGAGGTAACTGCTTGCGGTAGGGCTTGGGAAGTCCCCTGACCAGGGAATGTACCTGTTCGGGAAGCAACCCCGGCACGGCCATTTCAAAGGAATGGGGAGAAAGGGCAGGGATGATGGAGGCGGGAATTTCGGCGGTGACGCCGTCTTCCGGCTTTCCGGGGGTGAAGCGGTAGGTAAGGGGGATACGGACCCCATGGACAACCGTCTCATCTGGCCAGGCGCTCAAGGCCTCGTTATCCGGGGATTGAAGAAGAATGTCCTCTTCCTTCATCCGGAGAAAGTCTTCACCCCCTTGCTGGCGAATATATTTCTGGAAGGTTCGTTCATCATGAATATTCGGGAGCCGCTGTTGATAAAAAAAGAAGATGGCCTCCTCGTTCAGGAGTGTCCCCTGGCGGCGGAGCTTGTTTTCCATGATCCGGACCTTTTCAATGATCTCCTCGTTATGACGCAGAAAAGCATAGTCTCTTTTCACGGCACCCTGCATGAGCCCTTCACGAATGAAAATGACGTTGGCGGCGGCGGGATCGATCCGGCCGTAGGAAACTATTCTCCTGGGAATGATCAGAAGGCCGAAGAGGCTCACCTGGGTGAAAGCCTGCACTTCTCCCCGTTCTTTGCTCCAGTGAGGTTCGGAATAGGTTACCCGACACAGCGGACCGGCGACTTCCTCGATCCATTCCGGCTGGATTGTAGCCGCTGTTCGTGCATAGAGTCTGGATGTCTCCACCCATTCCGCGGCAACGATCCATTGCCTGCCCTGTTTGAATAGTCCGGACCCCGGAAAGATCATCGCCTCCTTGCCTTTAGGGGCTGTATAGAGATTCTTATCCTTTTTCATGGCGATGCCGGAAAGAAGCCCGCTCAGAATAGCTTTGTGGATAGTTGCATATTTATCTTCAGTTGGGTTCGGCGCCTTGGTGACGTGCTGTTTCATCTCTTCCGCGACGATGATCCGGAGCTGGTGATGGAGATCCTGCCATTCCCGCATGCGCCGGTAAGAGAGATAATGGTCCCGGCAGAAATTACGCAGCCGGCCCTGAGATTTCTCCTTCTCCCCCGCCTCGTGGTAAATGTTCCAGATCCGCAGTAAAGTTGCGAAATCCGAAGCGGGGTCCCGGAAACGGGCATGCATCCGATCCGCCTGGGCCGCTTTTTCCTGGGGCCGCTCCCGGGGATCGACAATGCTCAGGGCGGCGGTAATGGTCAATATTTCTTCAAGACAGCCTCGTTTCATGGCCTCGATGATCATCCTCGCAATGCGCGGGTCGAGGGGCATGCGGGCCATCAAGCGGCCGACATCGCTGAGGACGGGCTTCTCCTCGATCTGGACGGCGCCAAGCTCCTTAAGAATATCAATGGCATCGGTGAGCTGTTTTTTAGTCGGGGGGTCCAGAAAAGGGAAGGTGTAGACGTCCCCGATCGCGAGATAGAGCATGCGCAGAACGACGCCGGCCAGGTTGGCGCGGACGATTTCCGGCGGGGTAAAGGGGGGACGGGTCAGGTAATCGTTTTTTTCGTAGAGGCGGATGCAGACCCCGTTACGGACACGGCCGCAACGCCCTTGCCGCTGGTCGGAGCTGCTCCGGGAAATATTCTGGATTGGCAGGCTCGCCGTGCGCGTCCGGGGATTATACTGGGCGATTCGCGCCAGGCCTGTATCGACGACATAACGTATATTAGGGATGGTAATGGAGGTTTCCGCCACGTTCGTGGCAACGACGATCTTTTGCCGCGCCGAGGGCTGGAATACCCGCCGCTGTTCCGCCCAGTTCAGGCGGGAAAACATGGGAAGGATGGTCATGGCCTTTCCAAAACGACCGGCAAGCAGGTCGCAGGTCTCCCGGATATCCTGTTCCGTAGGCATAAACACGAGCATGTCTCCCTGGTCGCGATCCTCCCGCAGGGCCTCCACCGCCGCCACTGCGGCGTCAAGATAAGAGACGCCCTCGGCATTACCTTCGCCTTCGGGGACGAAGGGCCGGTAGCGAACCTCCACGGGATAAAGACGCCCGGAAATTTGGATGATGGGAGCTTTGTTGAAGGCGAGGGAGAATTTCTCCGTATCGATGGTGGCCGAGGTGATGATGACCTTTAGATCCGGACGTCGGGGGAGAATCGTCCGGAGGATGCCGATGATGAAATCGATATTGAGGCTCCGTTCGTGGGCCTCATCGACGATAATGGTGTCATACCGGCGCAGGAGGCGATCTCCCTGGGCCTCCATAAGCAGCACGCCGTCCGTCATCAGCTTGATATAGGAATGGCGGCCCGCCTTTTTATCGAAACGGATCTTGTAGGCGACGGATTGGCCGATTTGCTCCCCTATTTCTTCGGCGATGCGCTGGGCGACGGTGATGGCCGCCACCCGCCGGGGTTGGGTACAGCCTATGAGTCCCCGGATTCCCCGCCCGGCGTCCAGGCACATCTTGGGGATCTGAGTTGATTTCCCGGATCCTGTTTCTCCCGCGATGATGAGCACCTGGTGCTTCCTGATGGCCGTCACGATTTCTTCTCTCCGGGCGGTGATCGGCAACTGGGGGGGGTATGAGGTCTTGGGGGCCAGGGCCTGACGTTCTTCCCACCTATTTTGCAGCATTGAAGGCTTTCGTTCCATGCCGCCCCTATTTCATAACTGAAAAGGTTCTGTCAATTGATTTCACTTGCTAATTACCTGAAATAGAGTAATATCTTTTCCTTATGGAGTCCATAAGATTACGGTGTTTAAAAGGGCAACGGACAAGGTTGCTTTTTCCCGATTTAATATCGGAGGTTGAACAATAGGACGAAGATAGGTGAATTTTCTCTATGCCGCTGCTCACGATTTATTTTCAATTGCATCAGCCGTTCCGGCTCCACCCGGACCGGGATAAATTTCTCTGGGAGGAGAAAAACCGAGAGATCTTCGTCAAGGTGGCCGAGAAGTGCTATCTCCCTGCAACCTCCCTTTTTACGGAACCCCTCCGGGCGTATCCCGAATTCAAGATCACCATGAGCATGTCCGGGGTCTTCCTCGCACGGGCGGAAAACTACCAACCCGAGGTTGTCAAGGCCCTCCAGGGGCTTGTCGATGCCGGCAAGGAACGGGGACAGATCGAGTTTCTCGACGAAACATACTACCATTCCCTGACCAGTCTCTTTCAGGACCCGGTGAAGCGGGAATTCCGGGAGCAGGTGTCTCTCCACCGCGATAAGATGCGCCGTCTCTTCGGCGTCTTCCCCACTGCTTTTCGGAACACCGAATTGATGTACAACAACAATATCGCTGCCGTCGTCGCGGACATGGGATACCGGGCTATCCTCTGCGAAAAGCGGAACGATATGTTTATGAACGAGCAGGTCCCCA
>DYRD01000072.1 GCA_020718905.1 Syntrophus aciditrophicus
CCTTTTGGAATGGTTGGACCATTCCTGCGGGCCATTGGCTGGAGAGAGCCCCTGTTGGGCTCCAGTTTTTGTTGTAGATGCGTTTTGCATACCCGGAGTATCGGCCACTCAAAGTAAATGTGCAAGTTTTTTTTTCAATTATTTTCAGCCAGGCATTCCATCGCCTCTGATAGCCATTCAGGGCAGAACCCGCACTGCCACCTCAACCAGAGGTTTTCCTGCTGCTCCTCTACCCATTCGAGGAGATGATCCCCCCCCCGATAATGTCCCACGAGAACCTCCTCTGGGGCCTCAAATTCCCCGAGTGCGGCCGTCGGTATCATAGCCCTCCTCCTGCCAGAGCCAGAGCTGCTCTGGTCAAAGCCCGCTCAGCATGATCGAGGGCGGGCTCCCCGTCATGCGTCCGGGACGACCCTACAAGATCCAATGCCGTGACCGCGTGCCTCGCCACCCTCCTCAGATGCCAGCCGGGTCCCTCCCTCCTCCATCCCCCCGGATCGTGCTTCGTGACCCCCCTAGATAGGATTCTGGTGACGGCCTCCCAGGCCGTGCAACTCGCATCGGGGAGATCCCACGGAACCAGCGTCTCGAATAGATCATCCTTGGAGAGCCTCCATAACCTGACACCAATTTCCCGGGCCACGAGCCGCTCAAGGGCGGCCCCCCGTGAGTATTCATCCCCGGGCAGTAGGAGGACATCGGTGGACTCTGTAACCATCCTGACATCTATCCTGAGATAGTCCTCGCGTGGATGGTGAGTCTCGCCGTTGACGTCCTTAGCCGGATTCAAAACGATGACTCCGGGGAGGATCCGCCTCAATGTTTCCTCTGCCTGAAGGAAAGCCGGAAAATTGAAATCCGGTATCCCTGTCATGGGGCCACTGATGTAAAATGTGCGCATCATAGTAGTTCTAGTTGTTGATGTTTTTCTTTGTTTTCTCTGGTTTTATTTTCGGGGGCGTTTTCAATGGAGTGGGTAGCAGCCGCAATCCGTGCCTCGGCAATGGCTGCATACTCTGGGGACAGCTCGCACCCGATGAACCGGAATCCCTCGATGGTTGCAGCCTTGCCTGTGCTACCAGATCCCGCAAACGGATCGAGCACCAGCCCGCCGGGGGGCGTGACTAGGCGGCACAGGTAGCGCATCAGATCACACGGTTTCACTGTTGGGTGGTGGTTTTTTCTGACTTTTGTTTGATTCCACCCCTCGCCTGGTTTGCCGTAGGTTTCGCCCCTTGCTGCTGCTGCCGCACCGCCAGACATACCACAGAGCGTTCCGTCGAACCCATCCAGCCCGGCCTCCCTGTCGTCCTTTGTCACCTTGGCCCAGTAGAAAAATCTTGCTGCCGCGACATTATCCTTGGGGAACTGGGCCAGCACCTCCTCGCTCCCGTCGTGTATGAAATTGGCAGGCCATCTCCCAGCTACGGTGTGTGCTCCGCAGTTGGGGGCGCCCTGCCCCCCGGGGATGCCCCCCCCACGATTGAAAAAACAGCTAGGGACTAGGATAACCCGTTCCTCCGTCCCCACCCTGCACCCGTCCACATTGATTCCCCCCGTGCCGTGCTCTAATACATTTTCCGCAACCGTCCATATAAGCGGTTTCCTCGCTACGCAAATTGGCTCGTGGGCGGGTTTCAACGCAGTGCCCCATCCGTCCCACTTCTTGGCCTCGGGGGTGGCGGGGGCGGTGATTGTTATTTTTCCGTCCCAGCCTACCGGAGTAGGCCTCATTACATTTTTGGCCCCCGACTTCTGTCCCCCGATCCTCCGTTCACCCCCAAGGTGCCGATCTACCGCTTTGGAGACATCCCAGGATTTCGGAAATCCCGCCCCATAAACCCACATGATCTGATCTCGGATATCGAAGCCAGCGTCCTCGATCGCTACCACCATCCTGTGATACGTCCGGCTCCCAGAAAACGCTAGCAGGTGCCCCCCGGGCTTTAGAACACGGAGGCATTCGGTCCAGAGGCTCTGGTCGTATGCGATCCCTGAGGAATCCCATTTTGCCCCCTTGAAACCGAGTTCATACGGGGGATCTGTGACGATTGAATCAACAGAATTGTCCGCTAGGGTTTTAAGGGTTTCGCGGTTGTCGCCTATTAGTATTTTACGGTTCATTTTATAATTTTCCCCATCTTCTTCTGTTATCATAAATTGGGCATCCCAAGGGTTTCCGGTTTTGCAATGTCCTCCGCCCCCCTTTTTAGCTGAGGCATAACGCCCCCGATATCTAGTGGGGGCAACGGTTTTTCTTTGCGTCCTGTGATTTCCTCACGCTGGGCTGCAATCCTGTCCATCACCCTGGTGACCTCCTGCAACTCACCAACCACCTGCTGTGCCTCTGGGGATATCTCCCTGATTCCCAGACCTGTGAGGAGGGACGAGATAGCGGCGACGACGATGGCCTCTGTGGTTGTCATATTCCGGCTGGGGTAAACGGGTTAATTGGGTGGAGTCCTGTGTAGTATGGGAATCCCTTGATTTTGGTTTCCTTGACATCGCCCTTGATCTGGGAATGGAACGCTTTAGCAGAGAGTTCGGGAAAACCCCCCTTCGAGGCCCAAGCTGCGAAGTTTCTGTACAGGTCGCTCTTCGAGACCCTGAGGCCGGGGCCGGAGTCGCATTCTTGGGAGAGATATTGGCCGACGAAATCCTGCTCTGTGCAGTATTGCTCCTTCGCACATTTAGACTCCTCGGGGATCTCAATTTTCCAGCCCGTAGAAGACAGGCGCGTGTTGGCGGCCAAGATCCAGTTGAGGAGCCCCTCCTGCTCGGCCTGCTCGTTTTCCAATGCGTAGGAGATGCTGGTGTCCTCCCTTTCCTCGGAGATCCCAGCGTCCGCGTTGATGATCAGAACCCTCCGCCAGAACGCCCTGTCCCGGCCTCGGACGACAGGGAGCTCGTTGAGGGAGAGGAGATGATGCTGGGTCGCCTTGGAGGAGTTATGTGCCTGATAGAGGGCCCTCGAAAGGAAGGTGTCGCCGCCGGAGAATCGTTTGATCCTCGCCAGACTCAGAGTCTTGCCCGTATCCATTTCGGTCGCATAAACGAAACGTTTTCCGACCATCATGGCACACTGGGTTTCGGAGTTTTTATCGTCCCTATCTGTGGTATAGACGCTCGCATCTACTGCCACCGCATAATCTCCGAGGAGCCGCCCGACGGCCCGCGTGATCGAGGTTTTGCCGGAGCCGCTCGGCCCCTGCCAGATCGTGAATAACCGTTGAGTGGTCTGGCCGTTGAGGGTCGTCGCTAGAAAATCCTGAAGAAGCCGCCGCATCGGGCGGGCCATTTTCCTCGACAGGATCTTCGCCAGAGCCCGTCCGGGTTTCCGGCCGGCTTTGGGGTCAATGGCGATACGCTTGACGAGGATATCCTCGATACGATGGGGGCGAACCCCCCCAGTTCTCACGTCAATAACCTTGGTAGGGCAGGCCAGCAGGAATGGATCCGTATCAATGTCCGAGGGGAGGATCGTCCGGCGGGTCTGGGCGAGGGAGATGAGGTTATTGATCCCCGCCTTGGATCCGACGCGGACAACGCTGTCAGCGGAGACGTAGGCGAGCATCGCTGGGTGCATCAGGCCCCTCAAGTGGGCGACCATGAGCCGTTTAATCTGGCCATGGGTATCTAGAACCCAGCCCCGGACGGGATGCCAGATGATCCATAGTCCCTCGGATTTTCCTGCATCGGGGTGCCCCCGGACAAACCGGACGAACGCCCCGAGTTGATCGACAAACCTGTCCGCGAATCCAGACTCATTATCAGGGTAGCGGCGTAGGATGCCCTGATCGACTGAGTTGGGGGAGCGGACGCATCCAGCCTCGCGAGACTCGTTCCATGCTTGCTGTAGCATCTCCAATCGGAGAGCGTCTGAGGATGCGGGGGTGGCGTCCTCGGGAACGTCTGGGAGGACTCCGAGAACCGGTGGTTCGGGGAGGGATTCTACCTCGCCTGTTTCAAATATGGATGTTTCTGGTGTCATTTTTTTTAAGGTTGGAGGTGATCGGGGTTGAGGTATATCAGCCGCTGGAGGACCCCTGTTCCCCGCAGCTTCCTGCCTTCCTGTTTCCGGCGTTCTACTCCTGCGAGCCGGACCGGTTGACAGGCCCTCAGGGTTGATGGGCAGCCTCCGAGGCCTCCCCACGTTTTTGCGGACGAGGGGAGCGCGTCTCTGGTAGCCTTCGGGAGAACCCGTAGGCGAGCCCCAGTTAAAAAACGGCATGCGTTTTCGAGAGCCGGTGTGGTCAGTTTTCCACGCATCGCCCACCATGCATGGAGGCTCCGCCCGCCGGAGTGGATTACGGCCACCAGATCGAGCCCAATTTCATCCCGCAGATGGAGGATAATCCGAGCCTGGAGTTCGGGGGTGCCCTCATCGCACTCCATCACGAAAAATCTGCGGGTGGCCGTTTCCTTTGAACGCGTGGAGGTGCCCTCGGGATACTCCGAGGGTGTCGTAAATCCCCCAGGATGCCACCCCGGGAACTTTCCCAAATTGGCGTAGATGGCCTGTTGCCAGCTCAGGCGGGACATCCATCGGGGGGCGTAGATCCCCCCCTGGCCACTGTGCCCTGGCTCTCCGATCCAGATGATCGTTTCCGGGGGGAAAATCTGGAGATGATGGAGGCACTGCTGAGTCGGGTCCATACTGGAGAACTCTGCCCCTTCCAACCGGAGTTGATTGAGGGCAATCGAGTCTAGGTTCTCGGACAATTTCTGCCGCCTGAGATACCCAGCCTGAGCCTGTTTAAGCTCCCGGGCTGCGTCCGATCTCGCTCTCTGGACGTCCTCCTTCGTTATCGGGGGCCGGGGGAGAGGAGGCAATTTATTGCCTCCCATGGCAACGGCACGGATGGCCGTGGCATAGGCGAGGGACCTGTCGCACGATTCATGCCAGCAATAGACCCCGATTTGGCTGGGGTGGCAATCGATGAATATTTTCAGATCCCCGGATTTATAGACACCCGATGAGTGGTGGTGAAGCTCGCCTGCCTCTCCCCGATATTTGCAGGCCGCCCGCCCATGCGGCTCCCCCGCTGCTGAGGGGATTTCGCCCCATTCTACCGCCCCGAGGATATCCTCGCAGGCGGCCCTGTTTCTGGCCCAGAATTTGGAAAAATCGTTCATAGCGATATCTCCAATTCGAGGACATCCCAGCCCTCTAGTTTGAGACCAGCGGCCGCCTCGGCGAGTGCTGCATCTATCTCCCCCTTCTCCGGCCCCTCCCACATTTTCGGGGTGGTAGGGGTGGTGGGGACGATATGCATGGGGAGGGCGAGGGCGACGTCGTACATCCGTGTTGACTGATCACGCAGGGTCGCTTTTACGTTTATGACGGGCTGTCCGTTCACCGGGCCCCCTTCCGAGGACGGCCCCTGCGGGCCGCCCTGATGGCTGTAATGTTGGCGATTTCTGTGAGGCGATACATTCTCGTGCCGATGATGGTTTTGCAGATGCACCCCCCTGTTTTTGCCGCCCTGTAGCAGGTGCTGTAGGGTAGTTCGAGGATGTCCGAGATCATGCGGAGAGGGAAATAATTTGCCCCCTCCCCGTAGGAAAACCCCTGAACAGTTTCGGCCCAGACCGCCTTTGGCCAGCCTTTAGGGTTAGGGGGGATCCTGATCCCCGTGGGTAGGTTAGTTTTCATGTTAGTTTTTTGCTGAGTGTGCGGGCCGCTTGTTTTCTCAGGGAGGCCACGCGGCCCCGCCCAAGGCCGAGTTTCCGAGCTATGGCTTTATCCCCCATGTCCTCCCAATAGGAGAGATGGATGATTTGCCGTATTAGCTCTGGTAGAGCCTCTACCGCATCCAAAAGGGCCGCGATATCGATGGGTGAGGAACTGTCGGATTTCTCTGCTGCCAGATCGAATGGGATGGATGCCCGGGCGACCTCGGCTCGAACAAATAGATCCTGCCCGATGGTTATTGGTAGGGAGTCACGGCCTAGGAGTTTCATCCCTGCCCGTTTCACCGCCCAGCCAACTTTCCCCATCCAAGGGGCAGAGAGATCGACCCGATCCTTGCAGTCGAGCCATGCCAGAGATGCTACCTCTGCCGGTTCTCCAAACGGGGCCAACCTTGGGGCTATGCGGAGCGCGTATTCGTATATCTGGTTCATGGTTAGGATTTGCAGATGTAGCTGGTTTCTTTGTTGCCACGGAAACCCCCGGGGTTTTTCTTCCCGATGGTCGTTTCGGAGATCGTCTCGGGGCAGCCGTAGCGGGGTTGCTTTGGGGCGGTGCGAGCCGCCGTCTCCGGGGTATTGTCCCCGTTCTGTTTTGTCTGGCATGCGTTTTGCATACCCTGAGTCTCGTCCGTTTTCGATAAAGGTGCAAGAAATATTTTCAATTAAATGCATTTTCCCCGCAGACCGGCCACCAGCCATGATCTGTGGCTACCGGAGCTCTTTGATTTTGGGCTTTTTCCTGAGCATTTGAAGGGCACTGTGAAATATCCAATCTGCCGCCTGTCTGGTTTTTCCACCAGGCTCCGAGCAGATCTTGCCAGTCCTGAGGAATATCTCCACCCGGCTACGCTGTCTCGGGGGGAGATCAGAGATGGCCTCGGCCAGAACCGCCCGCTCGTCGTCTGATAGAGCATTCTCCACGGGCCCGGGGCCTGTCTCTTCCATCTCCTCCCAGTCTTCCATCTCGACAGGGGTGAGGGCCAGAGACAGGGCCTCGGCCGCCAAGGAGGATTCCCCGAGTTTTTTGCGCCAGTGGCCTCGGGGAGTCGAGACAACGTCTCCTATCCCCTTCATCGCCCGGACGGCCCATATCGCTGCATGTGCAGAATAGGAAGAGAAGGAGGCCCCAGCCTCCGGATCGTAGGTTTCTACCGCCCGGGCGACAGCCACCTGAGCTACAGAAACCGCGTCCTCATAGTAATCGACAGGGATTCCCCGATGAAGGGTTCGCCTGCATATCGAGGAGAGAATCGGAGCCATAGCATCCAGAAGGGAGACCATGCTCGCCTCGGAAGCCTTCGCTTGGAGAGCCAGCCGGTTTATTGCATCGGGATCTGTTCGCATTACCTTGTCTTCCTTGCCAGCCCTAGGGTATGCATTCCCCCTCACAGGGTTTCTACCCGGATGATGGCTCCGGTTTTTCCGTCGTCTGTGTATTTTTTTTCGAGATGCTCGGAGACGATCTGGGAATCGTCTACCCAAACCACACCAGAGAGAGCGTCCTCGGTGGAACGGGTCAATTTCAGAGTATCTGGGGCTTTCGTGTGCCAGACCGCAGCCGTAGGCCTGAGAACGTCTCCCCTATAATCCCCCTTCGTCCGTGGCATGAGATAGGTCGCATGGAGGCGGAGCGGTCCGGTCAGGAGGGGCTGCCCTCGCATGGTCTCATAACCGGACAGGGCGACGATCGCCCTCCATTCCCTGGTATGGGCCCCGGTCTCCACGATGGAGATGCGTCCGGTCACCTTGTTCCGGAAGCCCTTTTTTGATCCCCCGGGGGCGGGGAGGCCGGGAACAAAAAATGAGACCGCCCGCTTTTCGGAGAGTGCGTGTTTATCGAGGGAGTTTCCCTTCGAGAATGCTTGTATTTTCTGGAGTTTCATAATACGTCGAGTCTGTGGGACATTGAATACCATCCTCCCCCTCTGCTCAGGTCGGATATCTGTTCGAAGATCGCCTTATATTTGGCACCACAGGCCGTCAGGCTGTAGAGGCTCTGTGCCCGCTCGGAGATGAATTGACGATCTAGCCCTGCGACCCTCGATACCGCCTCGCAGTAGTCGCCCAGCGTCCGGCATCGAAACCCCGTCACCCCCTGCAAAACCGTCTCTGTGAACGCCCCAAAATCAGGAGCGATCACCGGGGTGCCGGTCAGCATCGCCTCAACCGCCGTGCCACAAAACGGCTCTATGAAATGGGTCGGGGTAATGATGGCCCGGGCGTTCCCAAATAGATCTGAGCGCGCCCTCCCTTGCACCGACCCAACATGCTGTAGGCGAGGGAACCGCTCTTTCCAAGGGGCCATGTCCCCCTGCCCGGCGACCAGAATATCGACTCCCAGCCTCTCGGAGATGGCACCCAGGGTGTCGAGCCCTTTGACCGCACAGATTCGTCCGGCGAACAGGAGGTAGCGGCCAGGCTCTGCCTTGGGCTCCCAGTCGGTGCTCCTGTAATAGTTCGGGACGACCCATTCGTAATTCGTCCCCTGCCGGTTCGCCCGGGCAGCACTGTAATGGAGCCATGCATAGCTCTCGTAGACGCGATACGGAGCCCAGCTACAGTCCGGAGGATAGCCGATTCCGCTCTCGACATGTATCCCCCCAAGTTTCCCTAAATCGGCATGTGGATGCCCGAATGGGTGGCAGATGATGTCCCCCATCCCCCAGCGATCGAGTATCTCCTCCATGAGCCGTGCCGAGAATTCCCGGTGAATTTGCCCGCCTATCTGGGCAGAGTCGCCGTGGAAAAAAGTGGAGGGGCCCCGGAGGTTATTCAGCTCCTCCGAGGTTAGGATCTCCACCCGCTCTGTTGCATGGGGTGCCGAGTCAGACCGTCCGTTCGAGTATTCGATAACATCAAACCCCTGGAGCCGCATCATTTCAACGAACCTTTCGGCTTTGCCGGTAAATGCACAATGCGAGAAAACAGGGTTAGGTTCCGTGTGGAATGGGAAAATTACGTGGAGTTTCATGGTTGAGTTTTGTTGATCGCCTTGACCACCGCCACCCATGCGTTTTGGATCCTCTCCGGGGTCTGGGAAAACTCAGGCAGAGTATCCCCGTTGAATGCCTTTCCTCCGACCGATTCGCAGTAGGCCCCGTAGGCGACACGAGCCGTCTCAATCTCAGGGAGGAGTTCCCAGGGGATCGGGCAGGACTCGCACCGGCGGCACCGGCGGCACTTCCGTTTTGGTTTTTCTGTTTTCATAATTTTCGGAGTGTCTGGATACATTCCCAAGTCAGGAGACAGTCTGCTAGTGCCCCATGGAACCCCGGGCTCCTCGCTAGGTTTAGGGCGGAGGCTATACTATCCAGTGAGAATGAGAGATGGCCGGTTTCTGGTTTCGTAGGGAGGATGATTTTTCCATAGTCATGGGCATCCAGGGCGAGCCCCTGGACATCTACCACCCGGGGCCAGAATGGTTTCCGATACCCAGAGCGGGCTATCGCAGCCTCCAGAAAGCCCTTGTCAAAGGGGACGTTGCATCCCCCTACGATCGTCTGGGGATATTCGAGGTTTGCAAATGTCAGAAAGTCGCCTACAACCAGGGCCTCGCACTCACCTCCCCATGTCCCAGGGTTGTATCCGTTGACGGCGGCGGCATGCGGGTTCACAGGTAGGCTTGGGATAGGGGATATCCGTGCCTCGAATCTTTTTTTTGTTCGGGTGTTGAATGCCCCGATGGAGAGGAGGGCCTCCTGCAGGGGCTTTACCCCGCCTGTTTCGGTGTCAATGATAATCATAAAGAGGCGGACAGAGCTGGTGTTTCATGCGGGACACACACAGAACCCGGGCCGGGGATCTCCCCCGGCACCATGCCGAGCTCTGCCCTTCAAAGGAGGATCGATGGTCAACACCGATGACTGCAAAGGGGGGACGTCTGGCCCCGCAATGGTGTTATTCTCTTTCATTTGAGTTGGGCCTTGACTTCCTCGTAAAGCCCCGTCGGGAGTAGGGGTTTCAATGCCTCGAGCTGCTCGTCCAGGCCAGTCAGAAGATTCAGGGCCTCGATAGGGGGGACGAATCCCTCTGCCTGCTCAGCAGGGATCTTGGCCGCCCATGTCTCGAGGGGAGCGGCTTGGGTGCCGAGTTTGATCTGGTAGGATGGGAATTCTGCCTGTTCGCCCTGGGTTTTGGTCACACAGATGAGATTCCCGGACGCAGGGTCAACAGCGTTCGCCCGGACCCCAGGCTCTGTCTCGGAAAAGCAGATATCTTTGATCTGGTGGCCCAGCCCCAGCATTCCTCCCCGGGAGCCGTCATTGGCCGAGGCCGTCACCAGTGCGAGGCTGTAGGTAGGCTCTGGATTGACCTCGTCCCCAGCGTTCTGCCGGATGCACCAAAAAGCGACCCAGGCTTTCGGCCAGAACATGCCCTTGAGATCCTTGTTGGCCTTGAGGCTGTCGAGAAAATCGGGGTAGTGCTCCTTGGCCTTTTTGAATACCGCAGAGATGACACCCCAGCTCGGGTTCTCGGGGTCATGGCCAGTAGGGATTCCGAAGTCGCCACCGGGGACCTTGATTTTGGAGAATGTCTGGAACCCAGGGATAATCCGAACCCAGTTCGCGCCCCTGGTCCATTTATTGGCCAGCGCACGAAACTCCTCCTTGATGATCGTGGATTTGTATTTCGGCCCCCTGCCCGTAGGCTGTCCGGAGACGGGGGAGTTTTCGTTGTCGTTTGATCCTGTCGCAAATGATAGGATTCGTTTAGTTTTGGTTTCGCCCATGGTTTTGGTTGTTGAGTGGTTAAAATTAGGCGGCTTTCTCTTTGGGTGGAACTGGGACGTAGCGAGCATTGGCTCGGAGGATGGCGTTCTTGACGGCGATATGGACTCGGGCGGCGGCCCCCTCTTTTTCCTCCCAGACGACCCCAAAATGAGATCCGTCCTGATGCAGATCCGTCCCCTCGATCTTTTTGAGCTCCTCCTCGAGGAGAGGGAGGAGGTGGGCATGCTCTGGTGGTATGCACAGTTCGGTGATATTTTTCATCAATTTTCTTTCCGGATTCCCCATCGGGCGTGCTCCGCATTTATTTCTCCCATCTACTTTTTTCTGGAAAGCGGCCCCGCAGGAACGCACGGAGGAGGCATTTCCCAGCGTCGGGGCCGATGGCTTTGTCGTTATGATTGAGCCAGCGGGTCTTGATGCCCTCCAGTTGATCTAGGGAGACTGGCATCTCCTTCAAGCGTGTGTTGATACCCTCCGTGGGGGGAGTCAGCAGGGGCTCGATATCCCGATTCCAGTAGGCTCCGTAGAGGTGAGTCACGGCCCCGGCTCCCTGCCCCCACGCGACCCTGCTCATTGTCCTGGTGTAATGCGAGGCCTCGATGGGGTAGGCGACGTGGCTCTCGATGCTCTCATTGGTTAGCCCTTCGGCCGGACATATTCTGCGGAGCGTATCGGCGTGTCGCCTGTGCCACTGGTTAGCATGGTATAGCATGACTGATGCCGCGAATTGACTCGGTATCTCCCTCCAGTAATGGGACAGATCGAGGATGCCCGCAGGCTGCATGAGATAATGGTCGTCTGAGGTTATTAGGAACCGCTCGGAAATCGTGGAGGAGCAGAGCCGGAACGTCTTGGCGATGAGGTTTGCATCCTTGGGGCTCCAAGGGTCGGGGTGTTCGATGAAAGCGTCGGGGTGCAGCCAGTCCGGGTGGCCGTCCCCGATGACGTAGAGGCTGTCGAGGCCTGTGAGGTTTTTCTCCAGACTACGGAGGCTGTATCTCAGCTCGAAATCCCCCAATTTCGACTGATTCTTCTTAAATAGTATGGCCATGTCCATGTCCTCTTTTCGGGGTTTTGGGGCCGGGAGACCTGCCTTTCTCGAATGAGGCCGAGTCTCAATAAGTACAGGGGGGAGGCATTCACTCCCCCCTTGGTAAAAAATGACTCCCCCCCGCTTAGTGTGTTGATCTTCAATACTTTAGGTGGTCTGGGAGGGTATTTTTCCCAAAAAAGGGGGGAGTCATTTTTATTTGGTTCCAGAAATGACTCCCCCCGATTAAGTGGCTTTGAATGATGGGCTTACAACCCAAAATCCCCGATTTTTAGAGAGGGGGGAGTCATTTATTCTATAATTTACTATTGTACAGGTATATCATACGTTATGCGTGTATATTTGAGAGTTATAACAACAACGCTGGAATGACTCCCCCCGGGGAGGTTTTTCCTCGCATGTCCTTGATTATAAGCACTTCAATCGGGGGGAGTCATTTTGAAGAATGACTCCCCCCCTTAAAAAATGACTCCCCCCTTCAAAAAAAGGCTCCCAAAAACCCCCTTATCGGGGATTTCGGTCTGTAAGCCCCCGATACCAGAGTAAGGGCACTATTTCGCAACAGGTGCTGTATTGAGGATCACCAGAATCGAGGCTATTTGGGAAAAGAGAAGAAAAACAGAGCACCCCCCACCCAAATCAGGGAAAATGGTAGTAATATGACACCAGCCCTCAAACAGGCCTACGTCGATTTCAAGGCAGGCTGTACCCCACGGGAGAGAACCAATCTAACCAAGTTGGGGTTTTTCAACATCAGGGAGGGAGCGGCTACCCGGCGAAAATGGGATCCGACTGGAGACCTGGACCTCCATGCTAAAACCACATTTGATCACGCCCCGGAACCGATGGTAGAGGAAGAGCCGGATGAGGCGGATCCGCGGTTAGCCATCCTGATTAACCTAATCAAAATCATCTGTCCACCCAGAACTAGGGCAGTCACAGCAGGGGCACGGTTAGGGGCACTCCGATATCGGATTGACAAGGGCGCGACGATACGGGACATCGCTAAGGAGATGCAGATATCCAAATCCTGCATCGCGGCAGCCGTGGAGTTTTGGACCCCAATATTGGGAAGATCAGAATCACAAGACCGATACGGGGGGGATACCAGAGCTAAACGGCGGTGTTCGTCCCCAGCGTCAGTGCCTCACGTGTCAGGTTTTGTCAGGACAGTAAAGC
>DYRD01000187.1 GCA_020718905.1 Syntrophus aciditrophicus
AAAGTTAGAAAGTCGCTTCTTTTTTGAACCGACTTTCTACTACCTTTCATCCTTTACCGCTTCGGCACCTTGCCGTCGCGCAGCATGGTCTGCCATTCGCCATCAGTCAACCGCTGCTCCATGGGCTGCTTGAATTCGTAGTGGCTCAACCGTCCACCCCGTGCCTTGCCTTTCTCCTCCACAACGGGGTAACCGGTTCCTTCCTCCACCACCAACTGAGAATTGGGCTCGGTGTGGATATCAACCACGATGGGCTGATCCTGCCCCCCGGTCAGAGCGGCCAAGCTGGTATCCAGATTGTTCAGGAAATCCTGGTCCTCATCTGAAAGCGCGGCCCCCAGTTTCACGGTTGAGGCTATACGGATACAGCGATCAACCACGATGCCAAACTCCCGCCACCGTATCCCATTGGTGGCCTTTTCCATCTCCGCATAGCGGGCCACCGCACGGGCCAGACCGTTATACAATCCAACAAGGGGCTCCAGGGCTGCCCCGACTCGCGCCTCACTCCCGGGGAAAAGCATCCCCTTCGCCATCCCGGTCATGGACTGTTTGGTGTACAGCAGATTGACATACCGTTGCCATGTCCAGAAGGCCAGGCCGCTTTCCAGGCGTTTTTCATCATTGGGCGCGCCCTCAAACAGGATCTGGAGCATCTCGGCCTCAATCGCCTCACTGCCCGTCGCCATGGCCAGCTCCTTTTGTCCCCTGGCCAGAACTGTCTGATAGCCACTTAATGCCATGCCGCCCTCTTTCTCTACTTCCTCACCGGCTGCCTTTGAACCATACTGGGCCATCAACTCGTAGGCGCTGGGAAATCCCTTGACCTGCTTGCCATTGATGACGGCCAGCCCGAAGGGGTGCTTGCCTCCCTTGTATTCGCCGCCCTCCGGGGCGACAAGCGCCTGAAAGAAGGCAGAATCAGCCGCGTAAAACTGGGGGAAAAGACGAAACCCGGTCAGGGCATCGGAGGCAGTAACTCCCTTTTCGAGCTTGCCATGATCGACCACATTGCTCAAAATGGAGGGCTGTCTCCCCTTTGTCCGGGCCAGATCAAAAAGGGTCTCACGAGCCTGCGCACCTGTTATCTCTTTATTCTGCGCCAGGGAGAGCAGATCAGCGGGCATCAGGTCATCGGGCCTGCCGAAACGGAATGCCAGCTGCTCAAAGGCTTTTTCGTACTGTTCCCTGGCCTCTGGATTGGCCGCCAGCAGGCGAGTCAACATCAGGGCCTGACCGGTGAGCCGGTCGGCAAGCTCGCCACTGATACCGGTTGCCTCGGAGGCCTTGACGGCAAAAAGGACTCCGGAGGCGTAACGCATGGCCCGGAAGTAGTTGCGCCGCTGTTCGCTGCTATCGTAACTTCCCCGGGGCTTGAACTGGCTGTAATCCAGTGGATATCCCCACAGGGGTGAAGGAGCTATGCCCTGCGCCTTGAGGATGAGCCCCAGCTCACCTGCGGCCAGAGGCGTTGCGCCGGGTTCGGCCACCCCGCTCCTGCCCTGCGCAAGGGCGGCCAGAACGGCCATGAACTCCCGGTTGGCCTGGGCCACTTCCCCTTTTTCCGGCTCAAGAGCCAACTGCCACGCCGCCACCAATTCCGTCAGGGCGGGCATCACCACCTGCTGCTCGACCAGCTGCAAATCCTGCCGCCGTAGCATGGAATAGGAAAGGAGCAGAAAATCTGCGGTGATATAATTTGCCACCCCCTGTTCCCTGTTCTGGGCATAGAGGGCATAAAGGCCGGTTATCCCCGGTCCCGGCCCGGGTTTGCTGTCTGCCAGGGCGGGAAATCCACCAAGGATACAGCACAGAAAAAAGGTCAAGGTTGCTGTCATCTTTTTTTTCATTCTTCTCTCCTCCCCCGACATGGGGATTGGTTAATATCAGAGCCTCTTGCAACACAATATCATTACCTTACATCTCGTTATCTCGCTCCCCTGCGCCGCATGGAAATCAAAGAGCTTTGGCGAAAAGATCATTTTTCCAGAGGCTCATCCTAACCCCGATGAACGGGATTAGTGCCTTTGCAGCTCATCTTCTTGTAAAAAGAACAAGAAAATGAGCTGTAAGGCAGTAAGGCACTACTCCACATTCACAACCAGATGGCGGATACCCCATGATGGCCGGGCCTGCACAATCCCAAGGGCCTTGCTCATGGAAGCATTGTCGCCACTGAGCGCCTGGTACAGATCGGTGTCCGGATCGGTGACAATAAAGGCCACCGTGGAAAGGCCGCGCGGCTCCACGGCCCTGATGAGCTGGCCGCTCTCTTTGGACGGGATGGAGACCGTCTCTGCCTTGTCTATCCAATTGGATGGCGAATTGTTTCCCGGATAGAGCAGGGTGATCCGGTCGCTGGCATCCACATGGACAACCCACAGCCGACCTGATTTCTCCGATGACACAGTGAAACGCAGGGTCTCGCCCAGCCGCACCCGTGAGGGTCCATCGGCATCCACACTAAAGGCCCGTCCACCGGGTTGCAAAGAATGCACGGCCTGCCAGTTGGCCCCGACAGGGACATACTCCTTGGCGCACCCGCCCAGCAGACCTGAAAGCAGCGCCACCGCCGACAGCATGACGAGTTGTCTCTTCACCAGTTTTCTTTTCATGAATATTCTCCTTTGATTATTGTTTAACATCTTGTTGCCGGAGCAAA
>DYRD01000073.1 GCA_020718905.1 Syntrophus aciditrophicus
GCTGGAATTCACCCTCGATCAATTGTGGTACCGGAGGACCGACAGGGGACAACTTACCATTGCCGCCTATGATGACCTCGGTGGTCTGAAAGGAGCAATCGGCCGGCGAGCCGAAGATATCTTCCTCGCTCTACCGGCAGAGGTGCAGTCGGCCCTGCCCAGGGTTCTGTTTGCCTTGGCGCGGGCCGAACAGGGAGAAAAGGGCCGGATCATGGCTAATTCCGCTTCCCTGTCAGGTTTTACCGCCGGTATTCCGGAACGCTGTTTAGTGGAGGCCCTGCTGGCGCCTGACGCCCGCCTGCTTGTGACGAACGATAAAGGCAACCTGCGCGTTGCCCACGAAGCGCTGCTGTCCCACTGGGCGAGTGCCCGTGCGTTGGTTGAATCCGATCTGGCCGATCTGCAGCTCCGTGAAAAGCTGATGGGTGCCTTTGCGGAGTGGAACAAGGAGTCCGGACGCAAGGGGGATAGCCTGCTTTTACAGGGCGGCCTGCCTTTGTCACAGGCTGAGGATCTGCTGACACGGCGGCGCAGCGAGCTCAATGACGGGCTGGCACGCTACATTGAGGCGTCAACGGCTTACAATCAGCGTAAAATCCGCCGTCTTAAAATCGCCGTCGTTGCCTTCGCGATACTCGCCGTTATTGCCTGCATAGGTGCCTGGTTCGGGTTTACGGGGCAGGCGGCGGCGATTAAACGCGAGCGTCAGGCCCTGCTGAACGAGTCCCGCTTTCTTACCAAGACTGCTCTGGACATCGCCCAGACAGGTATCCAGGAACGAACCAGTCTGGTCATTGAAGCAGCCCTTCCGAAGGATCTTGACCGGCCGGACCGGCCGGTGTCACGGGACGCGCTGGCGGCGCTCGCGCGGATTTTAGAGGCGGACAGGTTAGCCGGGGTGTTGATCGGACATAGAGGCCCTATTGATTTCGCGTCTTTTAGCCCGTCGGGTAACCGTTTGTTGACGGCCTCCGAAGATAACACCGCCCGCTTGTGGGATGTCCGCAGCGGCGCTCAGCTGGCTGTCCTCAAAGGACATGGCGACTGGGTAGTTTCCGCAGTGTTCGACCCTGCGGGGGACCGGGTGGTTACGGCTTCCTTCGACAATACGGCGCGCCTCTGGGATGCCAAAAGCGGCGAACTGGTCAAAGTCCTGGCCGGACACGAAGGTCCGGTCGTTTCCGTCGCAGCTGATTCGTCGGGTGAAAGAATTGTCACTGCTTCTTTCGACAATACCGCCCGTCTGTGGGACGCCAAAAGCGGTGCGCTCCTCAAAGTGCTTGCCGGACATACTGATGCCGTCAATTTTGTCGCCTTCAGTCCTTCCGGTGATCGCTTAGTTACCGCTTCATATGACCGGACTGCCCGTCTTTGGGATACCAAAAGCGGCGCCCAGGTGGCAACATTTGCCGGACATGGGGACAGGGTACTCTTTGCCGATTTCAGTCCGTCGGGTGATCGTGTGATCACCGTTTCTTCGGACAAAACGGCGCGGCTTTGGAATACACTCAAGACCCCGCAGCTCACCGTGCTCGCCGGACATGGGGACATGGTCCGTGCCGCCGCGTTTAGTCCCGCAGGCGACCGGGTGGTTACGGCTTCTGCAGATGGGACCGCACGGCTGTGGGATCCTCGCACCGGCGCCCAGCTCATGCTTCTGGCCAAGCATAAGGATTGGGTCCGTACCGCAGTATTTAGCCCCTCCGGTGATCGAGTGGTTACTGCTTCCGGTGACGGGACGGCACGGGTGTGGGACGTCCGCACCGGCAGCCAGCTGGCAGCATTTACCGGACATAAAGGTGCGGTCCTTTCCGCCGTGTTCAATTCCTCGGGCGATCACATTCTCACCGCATCTTCCGATAGCACCGCCCGCATGTGGAATGCCCGCACCGGCGTCCAGACGACGGTTTTTGCCGGACATAAGGGAACGGTGGAAGCGGCGGCAATCAGCCCCTCCGGCGAGCTTCTAGTTACCGCCTCGGGGGACAATACCGCGCGCCTCTGGGACGCCAAAGGCGGCGCTACGCTCAAAGTGCTCACCGGACATGAGGGACCCGTTTATTCCGCCGTATTTAACCCTGCCGGTGATCGAGTGGTGACGACTTCGCGAGATAAGACGGCACGGATATGGGATGTTCGCACCGGCGTCCAGACAATGGTGCTTGCCGGACATGAACGGACGGTTTTATCGGCGACGTTCAGCCCCTCCGGTGAGCGGATCATCACCGCCTCCCGGGACAATACGGTGCGGATGTGGGATTCACGCACCGGCGCACCGCTGGCCGTCTTCACCGGACACGAGGCGGCAGTCCATTCCGCCCTATTCAGTCCGTCGGGTGAGCGCGCGGTAACGGCTTCGGAAGACAAAACAGCGCGGCTGTGGGATGTGCGACTGTTGACGGCCGGAGATCGCGACCTCCTCGACTACCTGCAGATTGCCAAACTGCGTTTTCTGACCGAAGAAGAGAGGCGGCGATTTTTCCTGTCCGAGTTAAAGGCGGTGGCGGCGAAACCATTCGGCAAGGGAGGCCCTCAAGATCCGTCGCTTCCCAGGCAACAAGCAGAACGGTATGAGCGCGGCGAGGGCGTCCCGGTTGATTTGGAAAAGGCTTTGTATCACCATGCCTTGGCGGCGCGGCTTTATGAGGCGGCAGGTGACATGGAAAACACCGCTTATGAAGCCGCCCGTCGCGGTACTCTGGCCCGCAATCTGCCTTTTCCAACGACCGTAAGGATCTGGCGCGCGGTAAAAGTATGGCGTCCGTGATTTGTCGGGCCTGAAATGATTGCAATTCCACTTCTAAAGGGAAGATGAAATAACGAAGATAGCGCTTTGGTTTAGAAATGGAATAGTCCTAGCGGAAATGCGCCTTTTTGCTGTTGCAACTCCAGGTATAGGAATCGGCAGGATTTGCCAGCCGGGCGGAGTAGGTGACATCGTATTGTAACCGGCAGGCGGCATCCATGTTCACCGGGTACTCCCTTTTGCCAAGGGTGCAGCGCCAGGAGTTACCGATGTTGCGGACATGGGAGATTCCTGCAGAATCGCCGTAGACTTTCCGGTAATAGGCAAGGATATCAATGCTGCGTCCGGTATCGGCGGCGGATTTCGGTTGCTCCTGGGTCCACGATAAGGTCAGGACGGCTAAAAAAAGCGTTACCGTCAGTGCCAACATTAACCACTTCATTGCAGTTCCTCCACCCTTTCCAGCCGGGCAGGCCTTCCGAGGCCGGCCAATAGCTTTGCCGTTGTTACCAGCGACCACCGAGTTTTGATGGTAGCGCGGATTTCAGCGCTGTGCGCGGTGAGAAATATCCGCCGCTCCCTGGTTGCCGTCTCGTCACGCATCATCCTTGCCAAGGCATCGGTATTCCCGAGAGGATAAAGAAAATCGTATGCCCGGTGTCCGAACAGCGTCTGTACAATGACCTTATGGGCGGGAATGTCCGACATCAATGGCGGACAACCGGAATACGCCGCCTCGATGGGACTCATGCTGAATCCTTCATAGGACGATGAGCACACATATGCAAAATACGGAGTATAATCGAAGGCGCAAACGGAGGGAACGCAGTCCAGGCGGACTCTCCCCGTTTCCTTATAATCTTCCGGTAGCTCTTTTTCAATAAGATGGATTTGTTCGGCATCTTCGCCGCTGTTGAAGACGTGGCTGGGCAAAAGCCTGAGGTAGAGAATCGCCCTGTCCCCCAAGGCAGCAGCTCGAAAGGCACGGGCAATATCGTAAAAACGCTTTCTCGGCGTCAACCGTCCTGAGGAAGCAAAGACCAGGGGATTTGTTTGCCAAGGCGATGGGTGGATCGGAGATAATTTTCCCCGTAGAGGCACACCAACTGTGACCACTGCGGCGGCATAGCCGTCCGCGGCAAGAGAGTCTCTCAAGAATGCCGTCGAAGCTAGCAACTTGCCGCCATTCTCAAGAACCGTGCCAATGTTGTCGAAATGGTGCGGCCAGTAGTCGTGTACATAAACCCAGACAGGAATTCCGTGCGCTTTGCACCATTTGAGTAAGGCTACACTGAACTCCCACTGTACCTCTATGTGCAGGTTGATGCCTATGACCGAGGCGGCGTCCCGATGCTTTTCGCCAAGTTCCCTGATTAAATCGTCCGGTGTTCCGGAAAAGCTCAAATAAGCGGCACCACCCGCTCCTATGGATGGAAGCAGGTGTAAAATCTCGGCAATCATGACGGTGACACCCGTAACATGAGACAATGAAAAGTGATGAACCAGAAGCAGCTTGGCCTGTCCTACAGAATTTTCCCCTTGCGTCATCATGTATTCCGCTTTTTGTCTACAAAAGCATAATTTCTTCTCAGCCGGTAAGTGCTGAACTTCCCAAAACCCTTTGCATAATTAACCTTTCCCACATATTCGGGATAAAATTCCTTAACCTGGTAAGCAGCGGCAAGGGCTGCAAATGCCTGGCTGCAATATATCTGTCCCGGCGGGGTAACCGGTTCTATCCTTGCCGCTCTGCTGACATGGCTGCCGGTGTACATTTCCTGGCCGGTAACGGGATCTTTGCAACAGTACACGGGCCCTGCATGTAAGGAAATGCGAAGGTTCAACCCTTTGGGCAGCCCTCTTTTTTTCCAGGGGGTGCGGGTAACGATATCGGCAACTTCCAGGGCGAACACACCGGCATCACGGATATTCTTGAAGATGAAATAAAATGCGTCTCCCCATGTATTGCGTGTTTCAGGTTTATAGATGCTTCTGTCAATAAAATCGGCAATATCTCCCATGAATTCTTTGACAAAGGCGGGGACATACCCTTCGTGCATCTTACTGTAACCTACAACATCCGCGAAAAAAATGGCCATGATATTGGTCTGAAAGGCCTGGTCATGCTCTTCGCCTGCATTGGCGGACTTATTTTTCGCCGCCCCTTGCGATTTTTTTACCTTGTTTAGGGGTATGTCAATCATTTCAACATTATACCCAATAGACTTCCACCACCTTACTGTTTCATAAGTCGGGCTTTGTTCCCTTTGCGCTCATTGCTGAAACTAATGTGAGAGAGGTATCCAATTGCCTGGCCTTGAGTAAAGCAAGTCCAAACAGGTATTGGTTGGTATAAAAGAAGGTATCCTTCATTTTTCCGATGGGCCATTCGGAGGCAACCGCAACCTTCTCTTCGTCATGCAAGACATTGAATATGTCATCAAAAAGTTTCTCCCATCCCATCCTGCCGGCGATACCGATGCATTCCAATAGGAATTTGGCCTTGTTAAAAGGCAGGGCAATGTAGGCTTCGCATCCCTTTTCCCTAAGCGTATTCAGAAAGCATAAGTCGGGACCTGCTTTTGCCGAAGAATATCCGATACCTATTTTACGTTTATCCAGTATGTTGAAGATGCGCTTAACTATATATTCAATATATTTGTGGTTATTCACAATATTTGCACCCTCGCCGGGAATATCTTCAACGAAGGTATCACTTATAAAAACTGCAACGCCCGGAAGCTGAAGGGCATTCTCAATGCTACTGCCATCAATGCCGAGATATTTGATCAAAAAGCGGGCGTTTTTTCTTGTTGCCTGCAAATCCTGGGGAATGCCCTTACCGAGTATGCCGGTGAGTACATAATATTCCTGCGCCTTATCATACTCCTCCAGGATAAGATAAGCTTCTGCCAGGGTAGCTGTAAGATAGTACTCCCCATTGTTCCTTTCTTGAGGATCGGCCAATTTCTCTAAACATTCCTTGCCCACAAGGGATGCTATTTTTTTTGCCGTTTTGGATTTGCCAAGCAGTGTTGCCAGGGTTGCGGTATTGATGCCAGGATAATATCCACCGGTATTTATGAAACATTTCCGATAAGTTTCAAAAGCAAGGGAAAGGTATTTTTTATCGTTTTTAGGGTCGCAGGACTGTAACCATTCTTCCTTGTAAGTTCTGGCAAGGATCCCGAGGGTTTCCTCATCGGTATGCCCTTCTTTCACTAACTGGATCAAAATATCCCGGGCAGGTTTGAGTACACCCAGGTTGGCGAGAATCAGGGATTTTAACTGAAGAAGCCGCGTGTCTTGCGGCCAGCAAGACAAACCCGTTTCTATTGCATCGTATGCCTGCAATGAATCTCCCCTTCTCCTCAAGCTCTGTCCGAGCTGCCGGAATGAATCAACTGTTAATAGCTCGGCATAAGCAGCACCACCTGACGCCGGCGTGTTGATGCTGCATCCGGAAGCAAGCAGCATTTTTATCGATTCGGTTAAGGTCTTGCGATCATAATCTTTCTCTTCTTCAGGCAACTCGGCATAGGGAACAAGGCAGGGGTGTTCTCTTAAGGTATCATCTCTCTTCGGCCCGTATTTCCATCCTGCGGATATTCTCTTTTGGGCCCAGTTATCATGAACGCTAAGGGAAAGTTTTTCGATTATTTCTTCCAGGTAGGGAGGAAGTTTTATCTTTGAAGTGTCAATAGGCTTAGGTTCGTATTTCACGATCGGCTCTCCCCGTTAATAAATCAAATAATATGGCCTCCTCACCGCCTCCAGCCAAGATCGAAGGGCAGGTTTTTCGCGGCCTCAATAACGACGCCCGTGGATACGATCCTTTTCTCTCCTCCCGGAATATCCAGCAGCCAGATCTGGCTGGCAGGGGTCTTTTCCCGACCAGGGCGCCGTCGATCATGAATGACGCCGTCCCCATGGGGATTTCTTTATCATCCTGAAACTTAACGGTTCCGCGGACAAAGGTCTGATCGCCCTGGGACGGCCTGGCCAGGTGGGTGAATTCAACGGGCCAGATTTCTTCCTGAACCTGGAGGCGTTGCTTGACTCCCGCATTGAGCGAGTGTTTTCCCAGGTTCCAGACATGAAAGGAGCTTTCCCTGCTCAGTTGCGGCGCCGCCATGGCATTGGCGGCCGGGGCCGGTAATGCTGCCGCCTCGTCACTCATTTTTTCCTGCATCACCATTCGCTTGGCTTTATAGACAACCTCTTTGCGCGGCTTGATAACCCAGGGTGGCAAATCTTGCGGAGCGATGGTAGCGCTTGGCTGGAGAGTCGCCAGCCGGATGTCTACCTGCCGCCAATCCTGACCGGAACTTTGCCAGATTTCCGCTTCCCAGGAAAAGAGGATTCGTTTTTTCAGGGGTTGCGCTTCCAGGCGGTATAGAGAGGTCCACCCGCAGTCCGACATGGTGTAGGTATAAGTCAGGGTGGCCTCGGCAGCGGCAGGTCCTGACAGCAGGACCGTTACTTCCCATGCGGTTTCTTTCTTGCCGGCTTTTTGCGTCAAGTTTTCTTGTAATTCCTTTATCTTTTTAGTTATGTCTTCAAGTAATGGTTCAAGGGTAAGTTTGTCCCGAACCATCTTCCTGGTATTTTTACCGATGGCAGCGGACATAGTGCCGGCGTCGGCGATGGTCTTTACCCGCGCCTTGGTCTGCAACTGCCAGAACTGGATTTGTGTATCCAGGGCGCGAATGTCGGCCTGAAGCCCGTTCTGTTCCCTTTTGAGCTCAGCGAGTCTTTTCCTCATGGCCAGGATGCTTTGATCGTCCGGGGGGCTTATCTGCCGCCAGGTCTGATCCATTATGGTCAAAGAGGCGGGACTTGTGATCTGCGTCGCCAGGGTATCGGGATCCGCCTGACCGGGGATCGTAATGACGGCTTGCCGTAAATTCCCGTCCATCGTCTTGAGTCGAACTTTCTGGATTTCTTTTATTTGCGCCGATTGGGGATAAAAGGTTACTTCAACGGGGGCGGCAAAGAGATTAAAGGGGGCCAGAAAAAGTACGAATATAGCGGTGAAGCATAATTCCCGGGGGCTTTTTTTCATAGTCAATCCTCCTTGTCAGCATTATGAGAAACATCATAGGCAGGAAGGGAAAGTATGTCAAACAATTATTGAAATAGTATGCCGGCAAAGGGTTTCTTACTTGACATAGCAGTGATTCAACGATAGAGAGCAACGCAATTCTGTCAAGGCGGACATCAGGGGAAGGAAACACATGTTATTTTCTGTAACTATGACGCTTTTGCCCATTGTGATAATCGTCCTCCTCATGACCTGGAAGGGCTGGGCCGCGGATACGAGCGGTGTAACCGGCTGGTTTTTAACTGTCGTAATTGCCTGTCTTTTCTTCCAGACCTCGCTCGAAGTTGCACTCCGAGCGAGTCTTGCCGGCATTGTCGCTTCCTTTCCCGTTTCCCTGATGGGGGTTGGTTACGTCGATCCTCCAAATATCCTTCATGGAGGCCACGGGGGCGCTGAAGCGGGTTGCCGTGTTCGTGAAAACTCTCGCCTCCGCCGATAAGGCTGTCCAGGTCATGATTATAAACATCGGCGCCGGAACGCTGCTGGTGTCGGTGGGAGCGACGCCGGTCTCAATCTTGCCACCCATCATGATCGCCCTCGGGTATTCCACTTTTGTCGCAGTGGCCCTGCCCGCCCTTGGTTTTGACGCCCTTTGCACCTTTGCCCTCTTAGGGGCGCCTTTGGTCGTATATTCCGATCTGACCGGTACCCCCCTGGTAAAATCCGCCCAGATATTTGCGGAATTCATGCCCGTCATATCAAGGTTGATAGGTTTTGGCATGCTTTGGATCGTCGGTCGGTTCAAGATGATCCGGGAAGGTTTCGTTCCCTGCATGCTGGCAGGGATGACAAACGGCGGGGTGGCCGTTGCCGTGAGCTATACGCCTTTTCTTGCCGGCGGTGTCGTCCTTACCGGCGTCATCGCCGGGGCAGTGACAATTATGGTCCTGAAGATACTCGGGAAGCCCATTATCGACAGGAGCATGCTTTCCGACGAAGAGAAGGATGTCGAGAAGAGCATGTCCCTCGCAATTGCCATATCACCCTGGATAATTCTCGTTGCCGCATCTTTTGCCGTAAATTTTTATGATCCCTGGTTTGACCTGTTATACCGGCAACTGGCAATGCCTGTTTCGTTCCTTCCGGGACAATTCGTCAGGACCCGGATGCTTTGGAACGCCTATACATGGGTCTTGATCAGCACGATCCTGGCGGCCTTTTTCATCAGGCCTTCGGACCGCGAGGTCAGAAATACCATGGGAAAATGGTTTAAACGGATGCCCCGTCCGGCGCTTTCCGCGGCCATCTTTTTCGCCATTGCCTTGGTAATGAACAATTCCGGGGGCGTCATCGGAGAGATGTCGGGGGTAGTCAGGGTAGCCATCGACAATAGCCGGAATATGATTTCCATCCTTGCCCAGGGGTCGTCAATGGCCTTTGGCGGCATGTATCCATTTATCAGTGCTTTTCTGGGGCTATTCGGCGGATTTGTAAGCGGCAGCGAGGCATCCACAATTGCAATGTTTACCAAGTATCACCTGTTGACATCGAAACTGTTGAACGTCGACCCCCTGATCGTTGTGGCCGTTACGGCCATCGGCGGCGGTTTGGCAAGCGTGATCTCGCCGGCAAAACTACAGAATGCCGCGGCAACCATTGACGCCCTCGGAATTGAGAGCCAGGTTATCAAGACGGCCTTTATCATCTCTTTGCTCATCGGCACCGTGGCGGGATGTATGGCTTTGATGCTCGCCTGACGGCGATGGATGTAGGTGGGCGAGGGCAGTGGCTCTGTATCAGCACGAAAGTTTTATGTCCACGGAAATCCTAGTGATTTTATCCATAACCTCTTCCAGATCCATCGTCAAAAGCCGGCGGTCCTGCATAACGATCTTGCCGTTGATAATACTCGTCTGTACATCAGCCCCCGAGGCGGCGTAGACAAGATGGGAACAAATATTATAAACTGGCGTCAAATGCGGTTTATTTAGACCTACGATAATCAGGTCCGCCTTCTTACCGACTTCGATGGATCCGATGAGGCGATCCAGCCCCAGGACCCTGGCCCCGCCCATTGTGGCCATCGTCAATACCGTGGGGGCATCCATGATGGACGGGTCTCTTTTTATAACTTTATGTAATTTTGCGGTGGAATCCATTTCGCCGAACATGTCGTGATCGTTATTGCTGGCGCAACCGTCCGTGCCCAGCCCCACATCGATGCCGGCAGCGAGGAGGTCAGGAATCGGAGCCACGCCGGCGGCGAGCTTCATATTGCTTTGGGGATTGTGGGAAACCTTCACCCCCTTTGCCGCCAGGCAGGCGATTTCCCCTGCATCGAGCCAGTTGCAATGGACCGCGACGGTCATGCCGTCCAGGACCCCCAGGGAGTTCAGGTAATTCACAGGGGTGTACCCATACCGATCCTTGATCATCGCTCGTTCATCCCTTGTCTCCGCCACATGGATCAGAAAGGGGACCCCATGACGGCGGGCGACCTCCTTAACGGTGCGGAGCGTTTGGGGAGCACAGGTGTATGGGGAATGACAGAAGAGGGCAGGGGTGATCATCGGTTTTGCCGGGACCCATTTGCCCAGGAATTTTTCCGCCGTCCTCCTGAGTCTTTCGATCTGTCCTTCCATTACGGACTCCACGTCTTCGTCCAGGAAACCCATCCCCGCCACGCAGCGCATACCGCTCTCATGGGCTGCCCGGCCCACGCTGCTCTCAAAAAAATACCCGTCGCAAAAGGTTGTCGTTCCCGACAGCAGCATCTCCGCAATCCCGAGCATCGCACCCGCATAGACCATTTCCCGGTTGACGTGCTTTCTTTCCGCCGGGAAGATATGTTTATGGAGCCAGTCCATCAGGGGAAGGTCGTCGGCGAGGCCGCGAAAACAGACCATGGGGACGTGGGTGTGAGTATTTATGAGCCCGGGAAGAATGACGCTACCCTCGGCATGGATGATTTCCTTGGGGGCGTAGAGACTGACCAGGGGGGCATGGGCTTTCTCGACGAAAATAATCTCTCCGTCGCGAATGCCGATGAGGGGGTCTTCAATTATCGCCTTATCTTCGGCAAGGCTGAGAAGTCGGCCGCCCTGGATCAGAATATCAAGAGGTGCGCTGCAATGGTTCATAGTAATTACTTATGGTTTTTTCAGGCTTTCCCTTACTTTCAACGCGATCCCGTTGACCCGCTCCATGGTCTCCCGTTCATTGATCGTCAGGAGGCGGCGGTTTTCCATGACCAGCTTGCCGTTGATTATGGAGGTGTCAACATCCCTGCCCGTGACGGCGTAAACAAGGTGGGAGTAAGCATTGTACATCGGGGTCAGGTGAGGAGGCTTCCGGGTATTGATCATAATGACGTCGGCCCTTTTTCCGGCTTCCAGGACACCGGTCAGATGTCCCATCCCCAATGCCTGAGCCCCGTTTCTGGTCGCCATTTTGACTACGGTGGGGGCGGGCAGGACGGTGGGGTCCATGGTGGCGATTTTTGCGAGTTTTGCCGCCGTGTCCATTTCCTGGAACATATCCAGGTTGTTGTTGCTGGCGCAACCGTCCGTGCCGAGGGCGGCATCGAGGCCAAGTTTCAGCATCTGGGCGACGGGGGCGATGCCCGAGGCAAGCTTCATATTGCTTTCCGGATTGTGGACAACCTTGCATCCGTGGTCTGCGAATATCCGCATGTCCTCTTCATCCATGCAGACGCCGTGAAAGGCAATCAATCGTTCATCAAGATAACCGATGTCCTTAAGAAAGTGGGTTGCTTTCCGCCCATATGTATCCGTTAACTGTTGAACTTCGGAGGTGTTTTCAAGATAATGCACGCCCAGGGGAACATGGTATTCCCTCGCTAGGTCTTTAGCGTCTTTAAGAAGGGACGGTGAGCAGGTATAAAGGGCATGGGGCTCGACGACTATCTGTACGAGGGGATCGCCGGCCCATTTTTCAATGAGTTTTCTCGTATAGTTTATACCTTCCCTGGGGGTCTTAAAATTGGGGGAAGGGAAGTCAAACAGGACCTCCCCGACGAGGCACCTCATGCCGGCCTGTTTTGCCGCGGCAGCCGTTTCATCCTCAAAGATGTACATATCACAGAAAGTGGTAGTGCCGGATTTGATCATTTCGGCGCAGGCAAGCAAACTCCCCCAATAGGCAAGCTCGGGAGATACATTGCTGGCTTCGGCGGGAAAGATATAGTCGTTCAACCAGGTCATGAGATCCATGTCATCGGCAATGCCCCGGAAGCAGGTCATGGCGGCGTGGGTATGGCCATTGATCAAACCCGGCATGACGATACAGTTACCGGCTGATATTTCCTTTTTCCCCCGGTATTTCCTTTTTATGTCTTCCGTATGCCCCAATGCTATTATCTTATCATCTTCAATGGCCAAGGCGCCATGTTCGTAAATGGTTCCCCAGTTATCCATGGTTACGATCAGACCTTCGGTGATCAAGATATCGACGTCATCCATCTGCTTCCCCCTTCATTCCTCCGGTGTTTGGCGAAGCTTACACATCTCTGAGAAAATGTCCAGAAAGAGTAGATGAAATTCTTGACATGAATTACGGGAAATAATATTGAATCAAGAAGAAATAAAGCCTGGGTGGCGGAACTGGTAGACGCAAGGGACTTAAAATCCCTCGACGCTTGACGTTATGAGGATTCGATTTCCTCCCCAGGCACCAAATATCAAGGGGTTACAGCTCTCATGGTTGTAACCTTTTTTGTTGGTGTAGAGAGGTGGTGGGGGTTGTTTGGACAGGATACAGGTTTTTATAAGTGGGAAATTG
>DYRD01000188.1 GCA_020718905.1 Syntrophus aciditrophicus
TCCAGTCTGACTTTCAGCAAACTGGTTTCTACCAAGAAAATGTGTTTCCCCGCCCTGATGGAGCAGGAGGCTCGCTTTCTCGCCGCCCTGGAGCGGGTGGCCAAAGCCCAAATGCGAGATGGGCTGCTCAACCTGCTCGATGTCAAAGACGGCGTGGTATTTACGGCATCACGGCGGCAAAAATAACGCTCCGATTCATGATAGGACCATTGCGATTCAGACAGTAGCGAATCCCACCGGGACAGAATCAGGCGATCCCACGTGACCCTGCCATAGATCGCTATTTGAGCGAGTACGGGATTTTTCTCTACATCCCCGGGAAAAAATATTTGGGGGGCTTCATTTTTTTCTTGATTTTTATTTTAAAATCTGTATGCTATTTAGTTATGGGCATACAGAAGAGAACAGACCGAGAGAAATTCAGCCGGCTTCGGCAGACCCTTCTTCATCTGGCGAGCGAGATCAAGGGGCTCGTTGAACCGTTGTTCTCCGATCGGCCGGTGATCAAAGGGACGGTCTATGAGCTCAAGAGAAAGTGTGGAAAGCCGGGGTGTAAATGCTCTCGGGGGGATCTGCATCGGAGCATGGTGGTCAGCGCCAGCGAAGGAGGGAAGACGAGATTGCAGGTCATCCCCGATGGATTTCTCGTTGAGGTTCAAGGGAAGGTGCGACGCTATCAGGAGCTCCGGCGGGTTCGGGCGCGACTGGGAGAGATTCATCGGAAGATGCTGAAGGTGATGGATCAGATGGAGGGGATGCGCCGGGAGGAGCTATCTTCCTCAGGTAAGAAGCGATCTGGAGGGGGCTGAGCGAGATGGACCTGGTGATCTTCGAGGATAACAAGCCTTTGGTGTTGGAGGCCCTTCAAAACGGAGATTTTGACTACATGGAGGCGGCCAGCGAGGTCTTTGAGGCCGATTTCTTTCGTTTCATCAAAGCCCGGTCCCTTCTCGATGAGCTGTCGCAGAGCTATCCGACGCCCCGCAAGAAACAGGATGTCCCTTTCTGGTTTTATGTGGCCAGCAATCTTTCCATGCGACTGCACGGGGTGCATGCCTTTGATGCGTTTCCCATGGTGGTGCGTGCGGGAGGGATGCTTCAGGCTTTTGGACCCCGGGCGGGGCGCAAGGTGGTTCATCCGGATACGGGGGATACGACGATCCTGTGCGAGGGGTTTAACCGGAAGAATCATTATGATCGGCAGAGTCCTTGTGATCCGGATTTTCTGCGCAAGATGGCCAAGGACACGGATGCCCAAGCGTTGATGAGGTGGTTTGGAAGGGATGGGGTAAGGATCTTTCGCCGTCACCGTGCTTTTGATCGAGAAGGGGTTTTCATTGGAGATGCCTCCTATCTGTTTGTTCCGGACAATCCCCGCTATGAGGGTTCGGTCAAGCTGCTCTTTGATGAGCACGACCATCCCCTTTCTCAAGCGCAATACCGCAAAATGAGCGACGATCAGAAGAGCCGCTGTCAGTGGCGGCGGTGTTATAAGATGGTGACGTTGCTTCACACGAACTCCGCCTTGGATTTTTTTCTTTTTGTGGCTGTGAAGGTGGTCCCGGGCAATGATCATGAATGTCCTGTGCTTTATGCCTTGGTGGAGGAGTTTGTCCAGACGGTGGGCAAAGGGGTCATGAAGCGGCTCATCCTGGACCGGGGGTTCTTGGATGGCAAAGCGATCTCGCAGTGCAAGGAGCAATACGGCATGGATATCCTTATCCCGATTCGGCGCAACATGGATCTCTATGCGGATGCCATGGCTTTGTTCCAATCCTCGGACATTCAATGGGTGGCGTGCAACGGAGCGCAGCAAGGAGCTAAGAAGCCAGATCGCCCACGACGACGGCCCAGAGCCATTACGAAACGCGAAAAAGCGCGGCAGAAAACACTCCATCAGTTAAAACAGCAACAGGTCCCGCCTCCCCCCGAAAAGGTCCTGATCAAAAAGGAGGCAGCCGCCATCGGAGAGTTTCGGAGTTGGTCTTCTTGCACCGTTCCCCTTAGCGTGGTGGCCAACCGAGAGCACTATGCCGATGGTCATCAGGAAATCTGGTTCTTAATCGACACCCGGGAGGTGAAAAATCCAGAGCAGACCCAGCAAGAGTACCACCTGCGAGTGTCAACCGAAGAGCGATATCGGCAACTCAAGTGCTTCAGCGACTTGACCCACTTTACCTCCCGCGCTTTCTCCATGGTCGTCAATCAAGTGGTCTTTGTCATGCTGGCCTATAACCTCCTTCAGATCTACCTGTTGCATCGGGGACGTCCGGAGCTTAACCCAAAGACCCTGCCCCGTATCCGCCAACAGCTTCTCCCTTCCGATAATCACATCATTGTTTACTACCAAAATTACTATGGACTCTTTGCTCCCTTTGAACTCATGGGGTTCGTGGTGATGCTGCGTGAGAAGGCACGCAAGAAGATCGCAATCAAATGCCAACGGATCGGCCGTGAACTCAACGGGCTCATGCAAAATCCCCGGGCTCCATAAACCTAGTGCCCTTCCACCCTCTCCATAGACTACCAAAATCCCACGAGACCCTCTCTTTCCAGAAGAGACTCCCCCGACTGTTGTCGCCTGTTTCTAGTCCTGGCTTAG
>DYRD01000189.1 GCA_020718905.1 Syntrophus aciditrophicus
TGTTGAGATCGCCGGTCCCGGAACGGTGATCATAGAGGAAGGGGGTGAAGAGTTCGGCCCGGATTTCATCTTTCAGGATAGCGGCCTCTGATTCCTTGCCCTCGGCGATGAGGGCGGAAACTTCACGGATTTTGGACTTAATTTTGGCGATGAAATCGGATATCTCACCGGCTGAAGGAAGGGTGTCATAGCCGGCAATGACGGTGATGTCACTGCCCTTGACCCGGCCGTTGGCGTCCAGAGGGATGGTTGTATCCTGGGCGGCTGCATTCGAGGAACTGCCGATGGACCGAATGCCGGAAGAGTTGGCGAGATCGATATTATTTCCAGCCTGGACAAGCAGGGAGCCTGGCCCGGCCTGGGTGATGCCCTGATAGTCGGTTTTTACCTCGGAGCTGACCCCCGTCTGCAAGAAATCACGGCCGGCTGAGAGAATGCTCACATCGTCCGCGTGTAAATGCTGACCGGAATAACGGATATTTAATAGATCGCGGCCGGCGATGATCTCAGCCGCCTTGGGCAAGATAAAGCTGATATTGGATATATCGCGCCTTGCCTCTATTTGGACGGGTGTATTGTCATCTTGATGGAGGGGAGGATCACTGTGCTTGCCGAGGCTGCTCAAGAGATCTCTGGGAGATTGAGTGAGGATATCGTAGAGGGTCATCGGCGCGTCCGACATGAGCAGGGAAGAATAAGATGAAGTGTCGTATTTCCCCAAGATGTCCCGTCCGGAAAGAAGCTCAAGGTGTCCTTCCAAGGCTGGTGCCATGGAAAATGGGCTTGTGAAAACAATATCCTGTCCGGCGCGCATGGTCAGACTTCCGGGAAGGACCCTGTACAATGCTAAATTAGCTGTTTGAGTGTAATTATCGGTGCCGCTGAGCAGGGCGCTGCCAAAGAAAGCGTTGATGCTGGCACTACTTCCGGCGCTGTAGGAAAGATAGGAAGGAATTGGGTTTTTGGTGGAGTGGTACGAGTTAAAAGCATTGGCCAGCGTTGGGTTGTAAATGGTGACAACCTCTGTGTTACCCATGGCTTGAATCGTGAGATTGACATCGCCAATGCCGATGCCGGTGGTACTATCCTTTGTCCCAACGGTGGAAGTTCCAAAGTTGCCCAGCGTTGAAAGCAGAGATTCCCCCCGCATGGCCAGGAACTGGCCGTCAAGATCGCCTTTGGCAAGTATCTGCAAGGCAGCCTCGTTATTCTGGCCGAGCGCCCCGGCCTGAGTAAGAAAGTTCCCGCCGGTTTCAATATCGATGCTGCCGCCACCCAAGGTAACGATGGAATTAAAGGACGGAGCGTAATTAGCGCTCCATCGGTAAGTGGTTGGTGTGGTACCAAAATCCTGATACTTTTGTTCCCAGCCTGCGGTGGTGATTCCAATTTTAATTGCGCCCTCAATTTTGCCGCCGGAGCGTATGGAAATATCTCCACCGTCCTGGTATTCCCAAAATAGCTGTGAGCGATTGTATATTGCGGCATTGAGTATGTTCTTATCTGATGTTGTTTTTTTACTGTTGTTATAGGTGGTTACTGCGTTTGCGTAATAACTTTGATAGTTTGACCCGGATTCAGCCTCGGTCGGCATCCGGCCGGTGGTGCGAATGGAGCCATAGTTACCAAGCAGGATATCGCCGCCGATTTTGACGTCGATATCTCCGATACCGCTTTGCAGGACGCCGCCGTAGGTACTGTAGGTATTGGAAAGATCGAGATCCCGTCCTGCCTGGGCGTGAATGTCGCCGTCAAAGGTGCCGACAGTAAAGGCTGTGATACCGGGAAGATAAGCAATGTAACGGCGTGTATATGGATCTGTTATGGCCATAACCTTGATATCTTGACCGGCGGCCAGGTTGATGTTGCCGCTTTCGCTGTAGACAGCCACTGTATTCTTGCTGCTTGTGCCGATAATAAGATCGTCTTCGGCGTCTGTCGCCAGAGGGCTACTGGCGGTCAGGTCGGCGCCAGCGACAAAATTCAGGGCCCAGGAGTCAGTCAGGCCATTGGGATTAATATCACGGACTATGTCATTGTTAACTTTAACTATGTCCCCGGTAATACCATTGATCATCGGGCTGGTTGGGACATCGGTGAGACTGGTGTTGATATTGAGGTTGCCTCCGGCGCGGAAGGTGAGGACGCCGGGGAGACCGTCCGGGCGCCAGTTTGCAAGATCATTTTGAATGTAAGCAGTGCCGTTATTGTTCCCGAGGACTTGAAATCCGCTGGCCAGTGTGAGGTCGCCGCTGGAACGGACCTCGATCTCGGGCCGGAGTGTAAAACCATTGTATTCATCGTTGTTGGCAAGTCCGGCGATGAAACGATAGGAATCACCTATCCAGGTCCCGTCGCTGTTGGAGGAGAGATTGGCAAGGGTGATGTCTCCCAATTGAGTTTTGGAGATGGAGGTTCCAGCATCATACGAATAGCTCTTGACCACCTGAAGAATTTGTTCCCCGCTGTTTACCGCGCCCAGGGCATTAAGTCTGGCACCGTAAGTGGTGGTGCCTCCTTCCAGTGTTTCGGTCAATCCCACCCGGAAGGTGACGGAGCCGTCCTTGTTGGTATCGCTTCCTT
>DYRD01000190.1 GCA_020718905.1 Syntrophus aciditrophicus
TCCATAGGCTTCGTCGTTTAACAAATCCGGTAAATTGCCTGACTGCCATCAAACAATACCTCGTCTCCGAAGGGGTTTAACCTTCCTTTCGTTCATCGCCATCATGCAGGACCTTGTCTATCCGTTCATCCGCATCGAGCGTTTCATCGGAGAGAATCTCCCTGATTTGCTCAAGCAGCGAGGCGAGCCGGGCAACCTCGATTTCGAGACGGCTGATGGTCTCCTGGGCATTGTGCTCGGTTACGTCCATCGCCTCGCGAAGCTCTTCGGCCGTGGCGGCCATATTCCGGAAAGATTCCATTTTCTCCAGGATGATCAGAAGCTCTCCGAGATCAACCGGTTTCTGCAAATAGTCCGAAGCCCCGTTTTTCATGGCCTCCACCGCGCTTCTGAGCGACTGGCTGGCGGTAAGGAGCAGCACTTCCGTCCGGGCGCTCCTGGCCTTGACGGCCTGCAGCACCCCGATCCCGTCTATCCCCGGCATCATCAGGTCGGTGATGACAACATCGAAGCATTCCCCGGCTATCCGCCTCAGGGCTTCCTCGCCATCGGCGGCTGTCGTCACGGGGTATTCCCGCAGGGAAAGGCCCTTTTCCAGCACAAGCAGCGCGGTCGGGTCATCGTCCACAAGAAGTATATTCAAGGATTTCATCGGCTGCCCCCTCCTTTGAGCTGGTAGAAAATCGAGCGGATGTGATGCTTGGGTTCAAACCGGGGACAAACCCCCGTCAGGGATTCCGTGGCGCCGATGACGAGGACGCCGTCCGGCTCCAGTATATCGGCAATTCTGCTGAATAAAATTTTTCTGTCTTCGGGGTTGAAATAGATCGCCACATTCCGGCAGAAAACGATGTCAAACTTGCCTATGGCGTTGAAGGGCAAAAGCAGATTCAGCCGCTGGAAGGCAGCCATTGCCCTTATTTCATCGTTTATCTTCCAGTTGGCGCCGACGGGAGAAAAGTATTTCTGCAAATGGGGTTGGGGCATACCCCTTTCTATCTCGAATTTGCTGTAAATGCCATAGCTTGCACGGCTTACGGCGGCGTCCGAGATATCGGTGCCGAGGAGTTTTATCCGGTACTTTTTCAGATCGCCCAAAAGCTCCCTCAGCGTTATGGCGATGCTGTAAATCTCCTGACCCGTGGAGCAGGCCGCGCTCCATATTCGGATTGGCACGGAAGGAAGCGTCGACGCCCGGCCGGAGCGGGCATCGATCAGATCGGGGATAATCTTGTTTCTGAATACCTCAAACGTGTCGCGGTCGCGGAAGAAAAGCGTCTCATTCGTGGAGATGGCGTCGATGATTTTTGTTTCGACGGACTTCCGGAAATCCCCCTTTGCCTTTTGATGGAGCGCCTTGTAGGAATCAAGACCGAATTCATCCAGAAGGGGTCCCAGACGGGTCTCCAGCAGATAGCTTTTCGTCTTTTCGATAGCGATGCCGGATACATCGTAGATGTACTTTGTCAGCAGCCCGATCTCATCGGTGGTTATTTTCTGAGTCGTCATTTCACGGTCTTGACAATCTGCTGCGCCAGAGCGCCGAGCGGGGCAATCACATCGGCAATTCCCGCTTCAACGGGTCCCTTCGGCATCCCATAGACCACAGAGGACTGCTCATCCTGGGCAATTACGATTGCCCCGTTTTTTTTCATCAGCTTCAGCCCTTCGAATCCGTCCGAGCCCATGCCGGTCATGATCACGCCAGTTGCCCGGCCTACGTAATGCTGGGCAACGGATTTGAACAGATAATCCACCGAGGGTCGGCAACTGTTTACAGGGGGGTCGTCGGTAAGGCGGATAACCCGCGTTTTTCCATCATGACTGGCCTCCACCTTCATATGTCTTCCGCCCGGCGCGATCAGCGCCTTGCCGGGCGCGACGGGCTCTCCATCCTCTGCCTCCTTGACATGGATGGCGCTTTTCGCATCGAGGCTCTTTGCCAGAGAGGCGGTGAAAACAGGGGGCATGTGCTGAACGATCAGGATCGGAACGGAGATGTTGGCGGGGAAGGCCGGCACCACAACAGCCAGGGCGTTCGGGCCTCCGGTGGAAATGCCGATTGCCACGATTTCCGACTTGTCTTTACGGGCCATGAAAGCGCCGCCGGGCGCGCCTGTGGTCTGTGTCCGGGGTGGGGTTGGTCGCTGAAAGGCGGGGCCGAGCTTCAAAAGCGACTTTATTTCCCTGCGCTTGGCCAGGGCATGGACAAGAGGGGTAAGCGCGCCTTTAACGGACTCCATATTTTCGGCCATCGATCCCGACTGGGGCTTGGTGATAAAATCAAAAGCCCCCAGTTCGAGCGCCCGGAGCGTCATTTCGCCGCCTTTGGTGGTAAGGGTGGAGACGACGATCACGCCCGTTTCCACCCGCCTTTCGCGCAGCTTCTCCAGCACCTCAATCCCGTTCATCTGCGGCATCTCTATGTCGAGGGTAACAATATCCGGCTTTAGTGAGGCGATCTTCTCCAGGGCAGCTATGCCGTCAGGGGCGGATCCCACCACCTCGACGCCGGGTATGGTTTTCAGGA
>DYRD01000191.1 GCA_020718905.1 Syntrophus aciditrophicus
CCGGTTTTCCATTGAAGAGCACCTTGAGAGCCAGCGTGTCGCCGCCGTTTCCCTTCAGATTGTACGGGTTCGACTGCGGAACGATCTCCAGGCGGTGCCCGACCGGTTTAAGAAACGTTTCGCTGCTGGCGGCGCCGGCGTTGATCAGGCTTTTGGTGTACTGTTCGTAGTACTGGCTGAGGATGACTCTCTCCAGACCGGTCTTGGGGCCGAGTTTATGGTGGACTTCCCCATCGGCCATGTACATCGTATAGAAGCCGGGTTTCAGCGCCGCCGCGACGATGTACTGCCCCGGCTGCTTAAAACGGATGTTTGTTTCCAGAAACCCCGATTTGTTCTCGATTTCGATGGCGTTTTTTTCGTCGGCGGGGCCGACCATGACAAAGTCGGTCAGATGGTCGGACGGCAGGAAATCGGCCACCGGATAGCGGTGCCCGTAGCCAAAGTATGTCTTTGTCGCGGCGCCGAATTTCTGATTGAAAACGGGGGCAAAGTCTGTTGCGTTGATCCAGATGGTGTGGGCGTAAGCACCGGCGGGAAGGCCGATTGCCATCATTACCGCCACCGTCAATATTTGCAGCGCTTTTTTCATTTCCATTCTCCTTTTCATTTGTTTAAAAGTTGATTTTTATTCCGGCGAGGAATCGTTCCCCGTCCAGATCGTATTCGTCCTCGATATCCTTCTTGCCGAAAAGGTTGTCCGCCCGGGCAAAGACCTGGAGATACTTGTTGATGTCCTTCGTGAGGGCCACGTCGCAGACGGCGTAGCCGCCAAGTTTCTGGTACGCGCTGTTGTACCTTTCGCCGATGTACTCCCCGGCGATATTGACATTCATGCCGAGGGAGGGAAACTGCTGGTTGAGTTCCAGCGATGCCTTGTCGGTCGCCCGGTAGGTGAGATCAAGCCCCGTGGCCTTGTCTTTGGTGTCGAGCCGGGTGTAGCCGATCCGGGCGGACAGGGTTTTCGTCAACTGACCCTTCACGCTGAATTCCGCCCCCTGGACGACCGCCTCGCCGACGTTTATCCAGTACATGTGCCGGATCGCTCCCACCCTGACCAGTTTGTAACTGCTGAGATTGTCGATTTCGTTCCGGAAAAACGACACCTTGCCGATATAATTATCGAGAAAGGCGTATTCCATTCCCAACTGATAGCCGATGGATTTTTCCGGTTTGAGGTCCGGATTGGCATGAATGGACATGCTTCCCATTTTCCAGTCCGCATAGAGCCTGACCATGTCGGGGCCTTTGAACGCCCTGGCGACCGAACCGCGGATTTTGAGTTTTTTCGTGATCTCATACATGAGGTTCAGTTTCGGGTTGACTTCCGAACCCCAGAGATCGTGATGGTCCAGCCGCGCCCCGAGAACGATGACCAGCGGGGAAAAATTGATTTCATCCTGCAGATAAAGACTGTGCAGAAGCTGGCTGGCGTTGTATTTTTTCCCCTTGTCGTCAACTTCATCCCGGTAGTACTGGTATCCGGCGGTCAGCAGATGTCTGTCGAAGAGCAGGCGGCTGTAAGTCGCCTCTCCCTCGTGGGTGTCTTCGTCCCAGTTTGACCTCTTGTCTTGGGTGTAATGGTCGTAGTTGAAGACTGACCCGCGCAGATTGAATTTCGAGAGCTTGTCCGGCTCCCATTCCCAGTTGGCGTTCAGTCCGGCCCTGTCCTGAAAGCGTTTCTCGTAATCCATCGTCTGTTCGGCGTAGTACGGCCGCACCGTCAGTTTTGAGTCCGCGGTGAACGCGTATCCGAAGTTGCCGTTGAAGACGTGTTCGCTGAACTGGTCGGTTTCTTTCTTCACCCCGTCGGACTGGCGGTAAGTGTAGCCGACCAGTCCGGAGAACTTGTCAACCGTGATCCCGCCCGTTGCCTCGGTGGTTCGGCTATCCCGGGAACCAAAGGAGGAGGAGAGGGAGGCGAAGGGCTTTTTCCCGGCCTTTTTCGTGATGATGTTGACGACGCCGCCCATCGCGTCGCTGCCGTACAGGGACGAGGCCGGACCCTTGATGATCTCGATCCTTTCCACCATTGCGGTCGATATCGATTGGATGTCGATGCCGCCGCCATGCCCTCCCAGGTAGCGCTGGCCGTCAACCAGCACCAGCGTGTAATCGTCGGCCATGCCCTGTATTTCGATGTTCCCCTTGTTTCCCCAACTGCTCGACGTCTTGTTGACTTTCACCCCGGACACATATTTCATGGCGTCCTGTACCGTTTGTATCTGCCGCTGTTCCATTTCCTCCCTGGTTACAACCTCGACCTCCAACGGGACATCGCCCAGCGTATGCTCCGTTTTCGTAGCGGAGACAACGATCTGCTCCAGATCAATGGGGGTTGACTTCATCCCCGCCGCTGTCTGGGCAAACACATCCGATTCAGTAAGGGGAAATATTGCCAGTGCGCCCCCTATCAGAATCGCCTTCTTCCAAACTGCCTTCTGTTTCATTCAAACCTCCTGAAGTTACGTTTTCCTGCCTCCGGTCGTCCAGTCGGCCCCCTTTCTTTTCCAATCATCCGTTTGC
>DYRD01000192.1 GCA_020718905.1 Syntrophus aciditrophicus
CAGACCGCAGATTGTGGAGGGCAATCATCCGCTGGCGCGGGACAAGGTGGTAGAACAGGCGGGAAAGGCCGCGGAACAGGCCTCTGCGCAGAGAGAGAGGGATTGCCTGAAAAAAAGCCAGCATGATGCCGACAAGCTGTTCATTTTTCACCATGGGCGCCCTATTGTGGTGGCCGAAATAACATTTTGTGCCAGCCACTTCCAAATTACGGATATGTTTCCGTTGAAATTACTGAGTCAATTATCTCTTTGTCATTTTTATTGGCAAATTTTCTTATTGCAATCTGCTCACTCATGGCTGCCAAGGCATTTTGTATGAAAATAGAATTCTTACGTTCAATATCAATACGTTGGGAAACCATGTTTTCGTAAGGGCAATTGTGGACATTAAGCTTGATGCTCTCGTCAAAAGTCTGAAATTCCCTCCCCCTTCACGGGGGAGGGTCAGGGTGGGGGCGATAAGTGACTGTATTTCGGGATGTAGTTTTCCCCTCCCCTTAATCCCCTCCCGCAAGGGGAGGGGAAAATGTACTTTTTACGAGTTCATCAAACTTCGTTTTCATCGTTCGTTGTGCCCGCCCCAGGTATGGAGGTTCTTTAGACGCTTTTGCCAGTAGAAAGGTCGTCGTTTCTGGTGGGCACAAGCCAAAATTCGAATTCACTCTGGATAAACAGCGTAGATCAGATTGTAAGGGAAGCGCCACAATGATTTCCGCCGCACTCTCCTTCCGATTCGCTAAGAAGCCTCAGGATTCGTCAAAATCTAATCGAGTGCTCGTTCCATCTCGACGAGCAAGTCCGAACCAAGGCCCAAACTACGCGTCTCGTAGTACTGCGCCGCTTCAGTGACTTCAACGCCGGCATCGGGATGGAATTTTATCTGTTTCATGAGATGGCAAGACGCGCTCGGTGGAGCGCTTCTCTGTCCGATATCTCAGCAACCAAGCCTTGCTCCAACTCATCCAGTCGGCGCTCCGCTTCATCCGCCCACAACTCCTCGACCTCCGCTTCGGACAGATCGTCGAGGCTCTCGACTATCCACTTTGCGAGCGTAGCGCGGTCTTTCAAATCCAGCTTCTGGATATTGGCTTCGATTTCCTTTATGCTCATACGAATCTCCTTCGGTATTCGCGGCTATACAGCAATTTCCATCCCGGCAATTAATATACGTTAACTCTAACGCCGACTTGAAACAAAATTTGTTCTTTGAACTGGCGTTTATCTAAGCTCATATGTATTGAAAAGTCAAATAACCATTTATTGAATCCCGGGATTACCGATGGGGGAGGGAGGCAAGCAACTTCTCAAATGGCGCGAGGGGGGTTATTTCCATCGAGATCCTCAGAAGCGATACATCCGCCAGAAAATCGGGAAAAGAGGCCAGTCTGACCCCGTCTTTTTCAGTGGTGAGCAGCTGCGAGGCGCCGCTTCGGGAGGCGAGGCGCCGAAGTTCGTCAATGTCGGAAGCCTGGTACGGGTGGTGATCGGGAAAATCGCGGTACGAGACCACCTGCGCGCCAAGGGCGGCGAGCCCCTGGCGGAAGGCTGCCGGATGGCCGATTCCTGAGAAGGCGATGATTTTTTTCCCCCGCAATGTCTCGGGGGGGGCGATTTCTCCTGTTTTGCCGGAGACTAGCCCCGTTGGCTGGTGCACCCCCCGAAAGGAGGGAAGCCCTGTATTGCCGGGCAGGGGTTCTATCTTTTCTGCCGCACCGGTTCTCAGTATTATGTCTGCGCGACGCAGGGCTGATGGATTCTCGCGCAAAGGGCCCCGGGGAAGGAGAAAGCCGTTTGCAAAGGGGTGGGTCTTGTCGAGAAGAACGAGATCGATATCACGGAAGAGCTGGCGGTGTTGAAAGGCGTCGTCAAGAATCAGGATATCGGCGCCGAATCTTTGCACGGCCTCGTTTCCCGTGAGGAACCGCGCCGCCCCGGTAAGAACAGGAATCCCCGGCAGGGATTTTGCGATAAGTATCGGCTCGTCCCCCGCCTCTTCCCAACCCGTCAGGAGGTTTTCCCCGTCGGAGACGACATTTACCGGGGCCTTGGATTTGCCCCCGTAGCCGCGGCTGAGGATGGCAGGGTGATAGCCGCCTTGCTTCAATAAAGTGGCGACGACAATTACCGCTGGCGTCTTGCCGGTTCCCCCAACGGTAATATTGCCGACGCTGATGACCGGGCAGGGGAGGCGCTTCTGCCGGATAATCTGCCGATCATAAAAGGTATTGCGGAGGGAAACGGCGCCGCTGTAGGGATATGACAGCAGTCGCAGAAAAAGCCGCGGCAGAAGAGCCCCGCTCCCGGTTTTTTCATCGTTCCATAGGGACTGAATCATTGCATTCCGCACACTTGCCGAGTTTATCATGTCTGAAATTGTGAGTGCTCACCGGTCATGAGGCGTACGCTTCGTGGGGCCTCAAGCTTTTTTACCCGGGGGATTTCCTACCTTTCCCGGAACTGCATGTTGTACAGGCGGCAGTATTCCCCCCCGCAGGAAAGAAGATCCT
>DYRD01000074.1:0-1577 GCA_020718905.1 Syntrophus aciditrophicus
TAAGCAACGCGCTCCAATCACACCCATCAAGACAGCATGACCTCCACTTTCTTCTTGACTTTCCCGATAAGAGCGCTAAGAGTATTTTCCAATGTGCTGCGCTGAATCATCATTCATTATCATTCATTATCATTCATTATCATTCATTTTTGGCGAACAGAACTGAGAACCCTTTTCCAGAAGCTGTCGCCTTGAATTTGTGAACATGAGCCATCCAAAGGGGGGACAACATGCCAAACAGACAACAAACAACAAGCATTATTCATAAATTAGCTCCTTTCAAAATTGATGACCACGCTATTCCCTATGCGGAATTCGCCCCCAAGCTGTACAATCTCTGCATGACCCTGGGATTTCGCAAGGGCCTGATCATGCCGTCCAGAGCCTTCTGCTCTGATGAAAATCAAGGGTGGCCTATCATTCTCTTGACCATGCACTTCGGAACCTTCCCCTTTAATCATGGCCGGGTTGGCGGCATCGTCGCCATTGACCGCCATGGACCCCATGCCCACCATGGAGAAGATTCGGTACTCGTTCAGGCCAGTCACGTTGGCTACGACCCCCATACCGGTATATACGGCACATGCACCCGGCCCAAGATGTTAGGAACCTGTATTTCTCCTTCCTGCGGGAAAATAACCCATGTCATCACCCCTTATCTTGAACAGTTCCGTTTCGCCCAAGACAGAATTTTTCTCCACCGTGACGACAAGGGGATGTACTTGATCACCGTCAAAAATTCCTTTATTGATTTTGATTCACATCCGGTCAAGGATGGCCTGGTACTTAACCTGAAAAACATGGTGCTACACAGTGAAAACGGCAAGATTGTGCCCATGTCCGCTATCAGTACCAGCCAGACCTATGAGGTTTCCGAAGAATTCCGCAAGCGCATTGACGCCACCGGGTACACATGGAAATCCGGAGAGGGAGAAAGCATTGGCAAATTTCTCACTGAAGATCTCTTTTATTTCCGGGAAGATATGCACGAGACGGATGAATCCATTCTTCTGGAACGCAACCTTATTGAATTCATGCCGATTATCGTCACCTCCCGCAATCCTTCGCTACGGGCCGCCAAAATCAATATTCAACTTGAATTTGCCCGCACCGTCGAATCCATCCGGCGCGGCTCCGACTATACCGGCAAGAATCTGCTGTACATTGCCGGTCTCAACATTGATATTTCCGAGTATGAAGGCTATCCGGCCACGACTTATTTCGTCCCCTGGGCCGCCCATATCCAGCTCAAGGACGGCACCCCGGAGGAATACAGCAAACCCTTGGAACAGGAACGTCTTTACGCCCTTGTAATGGAGCAGGACAGCGTCAATCCGGAACAGGCGGACTTGAAAGAAGAAATCAGCAGAATGCTGGCGGCGCCCCGATTTGATATCAAATCTCTCCACTAAGCCATCGCAGAAAAATTATTATTGCTTTTTAATACCAGTTCCGGCATCAGGATGCAGTTATGAAAAAGCCACATGGCACCTAAATCCTGCAATCACTTGGCATTCGCCAGCCAATACAGGCACATAGGCTGCGTTGGCTTCACCATTTTCATGCTCAGCGTAGCA
>DYRD01000074.1:1587-12024 GCA_020718905.1 Syntrophus aciditrophicus
CTGCGCTGAAAATGGCTTGCCGCCTTGCCTCTGTACCCGTCTTGACTGTCTCGGCGCTCAAGTGATTGCAGGATTTAGGTGGCAAATTATTTCATAACGGCATCCCTAAGTGTACGGAAGCAATGAAGACAAGATTCATCATACCTGCGCCTGCTTGTTCAACCCGGCCAGTTTCTTTCCAACCTGCCCCATTTGCAGACGCACTGTACGCTCATCCTGATACCTGACAAAGACAGCAAAAGGAAAAATATTCACACTAACCAACAAGCCTGCTCTTCAAGGAAATGACCAAGGTAAAATACTATGCCCTGTTACCAACATAAATAAAAAGATATTCCATATAGTTATCGCGTGCAATAACACGTGCCATTAAATCAAAGGAGGGAATTAATTGGACACATTATTTGCGTCTCTTTCTGTAATCCTGGCGGGAGGAATGATTGCACTCCTGTTCGCCAAGCAGTTTACCCTGATGAAAGCGGCAACTATTATCACCACATCCGCAGGCTGCCTTATCGGCCTTGCCGACAGCCTTTCCCTTCTTCTGAGCAACAACACGGAAGTCATCGAAAAGAGCTGGGACTGGCTTCACCTGTTTACCCTTGCCTTTAAAGTTGACAGCATCACCCTCTTTTTTCTGGTGCCGATCTTCACCATCTCTCCCCTGGCCCTGTTTTACAGCTTCCATTACATGGGAGATGGCGCCAAGGCGACCAGAACCGCTGTCAATTATTTCTTTTTTGCCATTCTTGTGGCATCCATGGCCCTGGTTGTCACCGCCGCCAACACCATCACCTTTCTTCTGGCCTGGGAGCTGATGTCTCTCTCCTCCTTCTTTCTGGTGGTCTTTGACTATCAGGTTCAAGAAAACCGTCAGGCGGGCTACCTCTATTTTATCTTTGCCCAAGGCGGCGCCATGCTCCTCTTTGCCGCCTTTGCCATTCTTTACAAGTACACGGGCAATTTTGACTTTTCCACCTTCCATACGATTCCTGAAAGTGCAAAGCTCCTTGTTTTCATCCTCGCCTTTCTCGGTTTTGGCTCAAAGGCCGGTATCTTTCCCCTTCATATCTGGCTGCCCAAGGCCCATCCCGCCGCCCCCAGCCATATTTCGGCAATCATGTCCGGGGTAATGATCAAAATGGGTATCTATGGAATTTTCCGGATGTACCTGCTCCTTGACGCCGCCACCCCCCTCATTGGCCAGATTGTCCTGGTGACCGGCATCGTGACCGGCATCCTGGGTGTCGTTTATGCGCTGGGCAAACAGGACATCAAGCAGCTTCTTGCCTACAGCAGTGTGGAAAATATCGGCATCATCCTTATCGGCATGGGAATCGGCATGGTCGGCATTTCGACGAAAAATCAGGCCATGGCCTTTTTTGGTTTTGCCGGGGCCTTACTGCACGTGTTTAACCACTCCATTTTCAAATCACTGCTCTTCATGGGCGCAGGCTCGGTTCTCCACAAAGCCAAGACCAAAAATATCGACCAGCTTGGCGGCCTGATGAAACGGATGCCCCTCACCGGAAAAACCTTTCTGGCCGGTTCCGTGGCCATCTCCGGACTACCGCCATTCAGTGGCTTTATCGGGGAATTTTTAATTTATTACGGGGCGTTTCACGGCATCAGCAATTGTCGTGTTTGCCTGATTTTAGCCGTTCTTGCCATTGTTGCCCTGGCAGTCATTGGCGGCCTGGCCGCTGCCTGTTTTACCAAGGTAACAGGACTGGCCTTTTTAGGGGAACCGCGCACCGAAAATGCCGCCAATGCCAAAGAATCAGGCTTCTCCATGACCCTTATCATGATCTTCATGGCCATTACCTGCCTGGTGATTGGCGTCCTCCCGGAACCCTTTATCAGGCTCGCCTTTGCCGGTATCAACGATATTTCATCCGTGAGCGGATATGATACCCGGGAATTTATGATCATTGTCCGCCATATCTCACAAACCGCCGCCTTTTTCATTGGCCTGGTACTGCTGCTCACCATGTTGCGCAAACTCCTTTACATGAAAAAAGAAATCGGCAGTGGTGGAACCTGGGGTTGTGGATTTACCCAGCCGACGGTACGCATGCAATATACCGGAACCTCGTATGCCGCTGAAATGATAGGTTTCTTTCGTCCTTTCATCTTAATTAAAAATACCTATAGCGGTATTACCAAAATTTTTCCCGGCAAAACCACCTGGGAGTCAGAGGTTGAGGACGTCTCCGAAAAAAATCTCCACCTCTGCCTTGTCGAGCCTCTCCTCAAAGGCATGAACAAGTTCCATTGGATCCAGCACGGTAAAATCCATTTCTATATCGCCTATATCGTCGTGGCCATTATCACCTTGCTCTTTTTCTTGTAGCCCGTACTCGAACATGTACAAGATGTTGGATCAAACAAAAATGTTGAAATTACCGAAGAAAATGTCTGACCGGCGCTTTATGCAAGCACCATACTCAAGCGAGGTTTAAAGATGGAATCCATATTTTCATTTTGTTTTGCAGTCCTGATAGCCCCCTTTCTGCCCGTTGTCATCCAGAAGGTAAAGGCCTTTTTTGCCGGCAAACAGGGGCCGCCACTTCTGCTGAACTACTACACGTTGATCAAGCTCTTGAGGAAAGGGTCGGTCTACAGCACCAGCACCAGCTTTGTCTTTCGGATGGGACCGATAATAGGCTGCGCCACCAGCATGATGATGCTGCTGTTTTTTCCCCTGGCCGGAGCCGCTCCAATCTTCTCATTCCATGGTGATGTTATCATCCTTTTTTACCTCATGGGCCTGGGGCGCTTTTTCACCATTCTGGCCGCCCTTGATACCGCCTCTCCATTCGAGGGGATGGGGGCCGCCCGTGAGGCTTTCTTTTCCACCCTGGCCGAAGCAGCGGTCTTTGGCATCCTGGTTCTCTTTTTCAGGCTGACCGGATCATTGAGTTTTGCCGAATTTTTTACCGGGAACAACATCATCAACCTCATCGGCGCCCATACGGCGCTGCTGATTCTGGTTATCGTCGCCCTGTACATCGTGATGCTCACCGAAAACTCGCGGGTGCCGGTTGACGACCCCGCCACCCATCTTGAGCTCACCATGATCCATGAGGTCATGATTCTTGATCACAGTGGGCCGGATCTGGCCTTAATCGAGCTGGGCGCCTGGTTTAAACTCCTTTTTTACTCGTCCTTCCTGGCCAAAATTATTGACCCGTTTCAACTCCAGAATTTCTGGCTCAACTGCCTCTGTTTTTACGCCTTTGTTCTTTTTATCTATATAACCATCGGCACGGTGGAGTCCGTTACCGCCAGATACAAGATGAATATGGTTCCTAAATTCATCCTGACCCCCTTTGCCCTGGTCTTTTTCGCCATCATCTTCACCATGGAGCTGATCAAATGATGCCCTCTTCCGAAGCCTTACTCGCCCTGATCCTGTTATCGGTGCTCTTGTCGCTGACTTCGCACCGGCTCCTGACCCTGATTCATATCATGGCTTTTCAAGGAATCATGGTGTCGCTTGTCCCCCTGTTCCACGAAAAGCATCATACCCTGGCCATAGGCTCCATCCTCCTGCTGCAGGTCATGATTCTGATCAAGGGCTTTCTTATTCCCGGCTTTATGCTCGCCGCCGTGAAAAAAATCAAGATGCGGCGAGAGGTCGTACCCCTCATCAGCTATCATGCCTCCCTCTTTATCGGTTTGATTTTTATCGTCGTCTCAGCATTTATCGCCGACCGGATCCAGGGAACGCTACCCGGCAAGCAAACCGTGCTGATAATCATAACCGCGATCACGACCCTCGCGTCCGGACTTTTTCTCCTGATGAGCCGGCACAAGGCCTTTACCCAGGTCATCGGCTATCTGATCATGGAAAACGGCATCTACCTCTTCGGCACCGCCCTGGCCAAGCAGACCCATACCCAGTATATCGTTGAGTTCGGCGTGTTACTTGACCTTCTCGTCGGTATCATGGTCATGGGTATTATCCTCACCAATATCAACGATACCTTTGATGATGTCGATACCGCTTACCTTGGCGAGTTAAAAGACTGAGTACGGGAAACAAATATCTGAGCCGATTTCAAAATTTTTTTCAATTTTGCTAAGGATATCTGAACCATGTTAGAATTTATTTGTCTTATTCCCCTGTTTACCGGGATAATCGCCATGTTCCTGCCGGTCAGTATCGGCAGGGTAATCCTGGTTGTCACCGCCTTACTCCACCTGCAATTGACGGTCATGGCCTGGATAGGCAAAGTGAAACCCGGCCTGCCTTACTATTTTTCGACCTCCCCGGACGGCCTGCTGGTTCTCCTTGTCACCTCATTTATTTTCCTGGTGATCTCAATTTATGCCGTCTCTTACCTGAGTGAAACCGAGATGACCAGCGAGCCCATATACATCGGCTGCACGCTGTTCTTTCTTGCCTCCATGTCCATGGTTGCCCTGGCCGACCACCTGATCGTTCTGTGGATCGCCATTGAGGCCACAACCCTGATGAGCGCCCCGCTCATCTTTCTCCATCGGTCAAAATCCGCCCTGGAGGCGACCTGGAAATACGTCATGATCTGTTCCGTGGGCATCGCCCTCGCCCTGCTGGGCTGCTTCTTTGTCGTCCTGTCCATGGAGATCGGCCATGTGACAGAGGCGATCACCTACAGCGCCTTAAGCAAAGTCGCGACGCAGCTTAACCCGACCTGGCTCAAGGCCGGATTTATCTTCCTGGTCATTGGGTACGGGACAAAAATGGGCCTGGCTCCCATGCATACCTGGCTGCCGGATGCCCACAGCGAGGCTCCAAGCCCGACCTCGGCCCTGCTCTCCGGGGCCCTGCTCAACTGCGCCTTTCTCGGTGTCTATCGCAGCCATCAACTGCTGTTCAAGGCCGGACTGGGTGATTTCTCCAGCAATATCCTCATCGGCTTTGGCCTGCTGTCCATGCTGGTGGCCGCAGTCTTTATCTTTAATCAGAGCGGTTATAAAAGGATGCTGGCCTATTCCAGTATCGAGAACATGGGGATTATCGCCTTTGGTGTTGGGATCGGCGGCCTGGCCACCTATGGGGCCATGCTTCATCTCATTCATCACTCCTTAATTAAATCCTCCCTGTTTTTATCCTCCGGCAACATCCTGCTGGGCTACGGCTCAAAACTGATCGCCAACACCGGCAATATGGCCCGGCTTTTCCCTAAAACATGTACCGCCTTTTTTGCCGGATTTGCCGGAATTTCCGGCTTTCCTCCTTTCGGCATCTTTGTCAGCGAACTTCTCATCATCCTGGGGGCCTTTCAAAAAGGCAGAACCATCAGCATCAGCATCTTCATTCTTGCCCTGGTCCTTATCTTTGCCGGGGCCTCGCGCCTGGTCATGAAGATGTGCTTTGGCAAATACAAGCAGGGCGTCCTGGTGGATGAAAATATGGCCAGGGTTCTGCCTTCGTACGCCCTGCTCCTCGCCTCACTCATTCTCTGCGTCTGGCTGCCGGACAGCCTGTATCAAACCATTCTTTCGGCAATCGCCACCATCGGAGGAAGCACAAATGGATAAGCTGCTGCAAATAGGCCACAATGAAAAAGTAAACCGGGCCGATATCCCCCATCTGCCCTTTGACACCTTTCGCCGGCAGCTTTTGGAGTGTGCGGCGCAAGGAGGTCAGGTCGTCCAGTTTTTTGCCTATGACGACCAGGGCACCATCAAGCTGCTGGCCGTGATGCGCACCGACAAGCTCTATGTTGGCGGCTGTGATGCCCCGGACAGCTTTCCCTCCCTGACAGCGGAGTCCGAAAGGTTCCACATGTTTGAGCGTGAAATTGGCGAGCAGTACGGCATCAAGGCAGAAGGGCATCCCTGGTACAAGATGGTGCGGTACCACGCCAATTGCAGCGGCAAAAAGGATGTCTTCGGCAATGACTACAGACAGGACATTCCCGGCAACTACCCCTACTTCACCGTCGAGGGTGAGACCGTCCATGAGGTGGCGGTAGGCCCGGTCCACGCCGGAATTATCGAGCCCGGCCATTTCCGGTTCCAATGCTGCGGAGAACGCGTTTTCCATCTGGAGATCCAGCTTGGCTATCAGCACCGTGGCGTGGAGAAGCTGCTGCAAAGCGTCCCCATGAAACGACTGCCCATTATTGCCGAGACGATTGCCGGTGATACCACCATCGGGCACGGCCTCTGCCAGGCCCAGGCAATCGAGGCGCTGGCCGGGATTCAGGTCGATGAGGGGGCAAAAATTGTCCGAACCATCGCCCTGGAGCTTGAGCGCATTGCCAATCATATCGGTGACATGGGCGCTCTCAGCCTGGATGTGGCCTTTAACCCGCCGGCCGCCTACTTTGGCCGGATTCGCGGGGATTACCTCAATCTGAGCCAGGTTCTCGGCGGCAATCGCTTTGGCCGGGGCCTGGTGCGAGTTGGCGGAGTGACCCATGTCATGGGCGAGGAACAAAAAAAACTGCTGCATGACAAACTGGATGAACTGACCCCTGAAGTGGAGCACGTCAGCAAATTAATCTTTTTCGCCTCTTCGGTGAACGGCCGTTTTGATCATACCGGCACCGTCACCACCGAGAATGCTGAAAAAATCGGTCTTGTAGGATATGCAGGCCGGGCCTCCGGCCTGCCATATGACGCCAGGATCAGCTTCCCGACCGAGTGTTACAAAGATCTTCCGGCCAACAGTAACGGAATAACCAACGGCGACGTACGATCGCGGGGCAGAGTCCGCTTCCATGAGGTCATACACGCCACCCGTTTGATTTACATCCTCCTGGATACCATAATCGAGGCTACTCCCTATACACCACAAGAGGTGCAACTCCCGCCCGACTCCTTTGTGGTCAGCATCAATGAGGCCTGGCGGGGAGAAGTTTCCCATTGCATCCTGACCGACGAAAAGGGAACGATTCTGCGCTACAAGGTAAAAGATCCTTCCTTTCATAATTGGACCGGTCTGGCTTTGGCCCTGCGGGATGAGGAGATTTCCGACTTCCCCCTGTGCAACAAAAGTTTCAACCTTTCCTACTGTGGATTTGATCTTTAATACTCTCTTAACTTCAGAATAAAATTCAGGTTATGCCATGTTACAAGTCATAAAAAATCGTCTCGAACAAGGGTACCGGACCTCCAAATATCCCAAGGAACCGATCAATCTGTACAAGCGGTTTCGCGGCCTGCCCAGGGTGAATACCCAGTGTGATGCCGCCGTGGTCAAGCGGTGCGCCGATGCCTGCCCTCAGGACTGCATCGATGCCAAAAGCCGCCGGATCGATCTTGGCCGCTGCGTCTTCTGCGGACTGTGTGAAACCCTGTCCGAAGGGAAGTTTGTCACCTTCACCCAGAATTGTGAAATGGGAACCGCCAGCCGGGACGACCTGTTCAGCACGGGTGACCTGCCCGCCCTGGCCGAGCATTCAAAAAAACATTTTAAAAAACTTTTTGGCCGCTCATTGCAGCTCCGCCAGATTTCAGCGGCGGGCTGCAATGCCTGCGAGGCGGACACCAACGTTTTGAATACCCCCTTCTGGGATCTGGCCCGATTCGGCATTCTATTTGTTGCCTCGCCACGGCATGCCGATGGGATCCATGTCACCGGGCCTATCTCCAAAAACATGCTGGCCGCCACCATTACCACCTATGAGGCGATTCCAAGCCCCAAGGTTGTCATCGCCTGCGGCGCCTGTGCGATTTCCGGCGGCCCCTTTTACGGCAGTGAAGATATTGTTGGGGATCTGAACAGCATCATCCCCGTAGATCTCTACATCCCCGGCTGCCCCCCCCATCCGCTTGCCATTTTGCATGCCTTAATAAATTATTTCAAATAATCGGATCTTCTCCGCCCTTGAAAGGCACTATCGGCTCACCCCTTGCCCGCGCATCAAAAAACGCAAAAATACAAAGAGAGACTTTTGCAGCGACCCACTTCCATTCATCGTGACGAATGACAGGAAGAAGAAGCCGGCAAGGGGTGACGACGGACTCGTTTTTCCCCTTGACTTTCTCTGTAAGAGCGCTAAGACACGCAGACAAAATATGACAAATGAATAGACATTCATTTTTGCCATCTCAAAAAGCAAGGTTGTAACTTTTTATAGCAGGGCCTTTCGCCTTGCAAAATTTAATAGCAGAAGGAGGAAACATGCTAACAAAAATTTTTCCGTTCATAGCCTGGTTCAGCGACTATGACAGCGGTAAATTCAAGGCGGATCTTATGGCCGGTATTACGGTGGCCATGGTCCTGATTCCACAGTCCATGGCCTATGCCCAGCTTGCCGGGCTCCCCGCCTACTACGGTCTCTACGCGGCCTTTCTGCCGCCGATGATCGCCGCCCTTTTTGGTTCAAGCCGTCAACTGGGCACCGGCCCGGTGGCGGTCGTTTCCCTGATGTCCGCCGCCTCTCTGGAACCATTGGCCACAGCCGGTTCCGCTGAGTTTATCACCTATTCAATTGTCCTTGCCCTTATCGTTGGTGTCTTTCAACTTTCCCTCGGTGTTTTGAAGCTCGGGCTCGTTGTCAATTTTCTCTCTCATCCGGTGGTCGGCGGTTTTACCAATGCCGCGGCCATCATCATTGCCTCGTCCCAGTTTTCCAAATTCTTCGGGGTCTATGTCGATAAGGCGCCGCATCATTACCAGACCCTGGTCAGCGTGGCCAAGGCCGCCATGGATTATACCCATCTGCCCACCCTGATCTACGGCATCGGGGCGGTGGCCATCATGGTCATTCTCCGCAAGATCAACCCCCGCATTCCCAATGTCCTCGTGGCGGTCGCCATCACCACCCTGATTTCTTATTATACCGGTTTTAACAACGATGCCGCCGTCAATATCAGCACCATCCAGCTCCCCGGTATTAACGACAAAATCACTGAGTTTAACCATATTGTCAATAAAATCAAAGAGATCGGCGATGAACGGGCCGCTTTCGGTAAAAAGATAGATGAGCAGAAGAAAATTGATGCCGGTAGCGGCAGCCATGGCGCTAAATCCATGGAAATGATTAAACTTGAGTCCGAAACAGCCCTGCTCAACGCCCATATCGAAGAGGCCAAACACCATTCCTCGGTAATTCGAGGAGAATTGCGCAAAATAAAGTTCGAGGCAGTCAAGACAGGGGAAGGCCAAACCGCCCAATATGCCTTTTATCCCAAGGGCGCCATCCCAGCCGGAGTGACCACCGACGGCAAGACCTGGCGCATGAAGGTATCGAACTCCAGCCTTGACACCGCGAAACTCACCATGATGGGTGGTGGTGCCATTGTTGGCACTATCCCCAAGGGTCTGCAATTTACCGTCCCTGAAATTACCCCCAAACTTTTTGGCAAACTTCTTCCATCCGCCATTATCATCGCCTTGCTCGGATTCATGGAGGCCATTGCCATCGCCAAGGCCATGGCCGCCAAAACCGGACAAAAACTGGATCCCAACCAGGAGCTCATTGGTCAGGGATTGGGAAATATTGTCGGCTCCTTCGGATCATCCTTTGCCTGTTCCGGCTCCTTTTCCCGTTCCGCGGTCAACCTCCAGGCAGGGGCCATGACCGGTATCTCCTCGGTGGTCACCTCCATGGTGGTTGTTCTTACCCTGTTCTTTTTCACCCCATTACTGTATCATCTTCCCCAGGCTACCCTGGCCGCGGTTATTATGATGGCGGTTATCGGCCTGCTCAATACCCACTGTTTTACCCATGCCTTCAAGGCGCAATGGTATGACGGGGTTATCGCCTTTATCGCCTTTTGCGTCACCCTCTACTTTGCCCCCCATCTCGACAAGGGTATTATGGTCGGTGTGGGCCTTTCCATGGCCGTTTTCCTTTACAAGTCCATGCGGCCGGTTGTTGCCTCCCTCTCCATGAATGAAGATAAAATCCTGAAAGATGCTGGTCATTATCGGCTGAAAGGGTGCCGGCATATCTCCGTAGTCCGCTTTGACGGGGCCCTGTTTTTTGCCAATGCCAGTTATCTTGATGAGCAGGTGGCCAAGTTCCGTAACGAACAACCCGACCTGCGCTACATCCTGCTCAACGCCAAAGGGATTAATGACATGGATGCCTCGGGCGAAGAGGCTTTATCCATGCTGGTCAGCAGTATTCGTGGCGCGGGCTTAGGTTTTGCGATAAGCGGAATCAAGGGACAGGTCATGGCCGTTATGCAGCGTACCGGACTGGATAAAAAAATCGGCGCTGAATTCATCTATCCCAATATGACAACGGCATTGAAGGCTATTATCAAGGAAATTCATACCAATACCGATCTGCATCCTGACGGCTGCAAGAGCTGCCCCTTGACAAAATATATTCCCGCTTAACCAGAAGAAGAAGGCCCATAAAAAAAGCCAGGTCTCCTTAATAGGGAGCCTGGCTTTTTTTATGGACATTTATGTGGTAAGAATCAAACAAACTAACGCGGGCAACAAGCCCGCAACCCAAGTAGTCAGTAGTCAGTAGTCAGTAG
>DYRD01000193.1 GCA_020718905.1 Syntrophus aciditrophicus
AGTTCAAGCATAAGCTCAAGCGCCTTTTCGGCGTCAATTTTTATCGTTTTCATGGTTGCTCCTCTTTGTGTGAAATGGTTGGTGGTTGGTCCCGTCTGCCAGAGTAGCACAAAGAGGGCTTGAGGATAAAGGGGAAAGATGAAGAGTTTTTACACAGCCAAAGAACTGGCGGGGCTGGATGGGATGCCGGGGACGGAACGCGGAGTGCGAAAGATGGCGGATCGTGATAACTGGCCGTATCAATCCCGCGCTGGCAAGGGCGGTGGGCGGGAATACGCCATAAGCTCCCTGCCCGAGGCTACCAAAGACCATCTGCACCGGCTGGTGATGGCGGCGGGAATGAAGGGGGACACGATCCGGAATCAAACTGCCGATTCCGGTCATGTCCCCCTTCATTCCGCCGATTCCGGTCATGTCCCCCTTCATTCCTTAACAACAGGGACCACCCCCCCCGCCCCCTCCTTAACAACAGGAGGGGGGGCTAAAGAGCTGGTGAAGGTGCAGGCCCTTACTGAGCTAAAGACCTGGCAGCGGGAGGTTTTTGAGGCACGGTTGATGCTCTATAAGGAATTTCTGCGGTTGCGGGTGGCGCACCGTACAGAAAAGGCGATTGAAAAGCTGGTGGGCCTGGCCAGGATCGGCGATCTGCCCGAGTATTTGCAGCGGGCGGTGATCCTGGCCAACGCCCGCAGGGGTGACGAGCGCACCCTTTCCAGATCCATGATTTTGGGCTGGGATCGGGCTGTTAAGGCTGGTGGTGAGATGGCCCTGGCCCCGCAGCCGGTGCGGGAACAACCAATACCGGAATGGGCCGGCCTGTTTATCAAGTGTTATGGGATGCCCCAGAAGCCCAGCCTGACCGAGGCGATGGAGGCGCTGGCCAAGATACTGCCGGAAGGTATGGAGATGCCCTCGTATCACCAGGTTTATCGGTTTCACACCCAGCGAAGCCGTCTGGACAGGGAGCGGGGGCGGAGGACTGGCTCGGAATTGAAGGCCGTCCGGGGATACCGGCAGCGGGACACCAGCGACATGCTGCCCATGCAGGTGGGCACCTGCGATGGCTACTCATTCAAGTCGCCGGTCGCTCATCCGATCACCGGGAATCCCTTTAACCCTGAGATCTGTTCGGTGGCTGATGTGGCATCCAGGATGGTGTTGGGCTGGTCGGTGGGACTGGCCGAATCGGCGCAGACGGTTATCTCGGCGGTACGACACGCGGCCACCGTAAGCGCAGAGAAGCCCTGCGGCGGAATCTTCGACATTCTTTATACTGACAACGGCTCGGGCAACCTGGCCAACCTCAATACCGATGAGGTCACCGGCATTTTCGCCCGGATCGGCACCACCCACAAAACCGGCATACCCGGCAACCCCCAGGGTCGCGGGCTGATTGAGCGGCTCAATGCCTCCCTGTGGCTCCGGGCTGCAAAGAAACTGCCGACATTTGCCGGAAAGTTGATGGATAAATCAACCAAACGGGAGATTTTTTTGACCACCAACCGGGAAATCAAGAAAAATGGAACGACAACGATATTGCTTACCTGGCCACAATTCAAGACCTTCCTGGATCAGGAGGTGGAGGCGTACAATAACCGCCCCCATTCGGCCCTGCCGAAGATCACCGATCCCGAAACAGGTCTCAGGCGGTATTTGACGCCGGTGGAGGCGTGGCGGTTGTTCGTGGCCAACGGCTGGAAACAGGAGGAGCACCATCTGCCAGAACAGACGCTCGAATACCTGTTTTTGCCACGGATTATGCGGACGGTACGCCGGGCAAAGGTGGAGTTCAACACCAATACCTATTATCACAAGAGTCTGGAGCACATCGAGGGCGAAAAGGTGCAGGTGGGCTACGATATCCACGATGCCGAGACGGTGCAGATATGGACAATGGACGGGCGGCTGTTCTGTGTGGCGGTATTTGACAAGAATAAACACCGGTATTTTCCGCTAACCGACCAGGAGCAGGCCGCAAATCAGCGGGCTCAGCGGCGGTCGCAGTTGCTACAGGATGAGTTGGTGGAAATCGAGAATGAGCGACGGGGCGTGATTGAGATCGCGCCGGTCGCCGAGAGGATAGATTTTGCCGCGCAGTCATTCAGGATCAAAGCGGATCGGGAGAAGTTGCAGGCGGAGATGACGGCGCCGAAGGCGTTTGTGACGCCGAAGGAAGACAAGGAAAAATACCTGCTCTGGAAGAGCCTGGATGCCAGGTTTGGCAATGGCGAAATGCTGGCTGAGGAGGAGGTGCGGTTTTACGAATATTTTCAGAAACGCCCTGCTTTCAGGGCCTTTAAGGAGGTGGAGGAAAATTTGGGGAAGCGGGCGGAGGCTTAGACAGAAGCCAGAAGACAGAAGACAGAAACCAGAAGGCCAGAAGGCCAGAAGACAGAGGACAGAGGACAGATCAGGCGGCAATGGTGCGCGGGGCGCACCCTACGGGCTACCAGAAGCCAGAATCCAGAGGACAGAATCCAGAATAATTTCGCGCTTCGCGC
>DYRD01000194.1 GCA_020718905.1 Syntrophus aciditrophicus
AGGATCTTCTTTCCTGCGGGGGGGAATACTGCCGCCTGTACAACATGCAGTTCCGTTCCGATAAATAACGAAAAAACCCCATGTCCACGAGGGAGGTGCTGAAAAAATGAAAGCGCCGACAAAGATGATTCAGCGTCTGTGGAACGATGATGAGCGCAAGCCGGGGGATGACTTCCTGCGGATGGTTCTGCGCGCCCTTTCCATCCCCTACGCCGGGGTCGTCTTTTGTAGAAACATGTTGTTTGATCGCGGGGTTCTCAGGCAAAAAAAACTCTCCTGTCCCGTCATCAGCGTTGGCAACATGACCGTGGGAGGAACGGGAAAAACCCCGACGGTTATTGCAATAGCCCGACTTTTGCAGCAGAAAAATCGTCATCCCGCCGTTTTGAGCCGCGGTTATGGAGGCAAATCCACCCAGCCGGTTCAGGTTGTCTCCGATGGAGTCCATACACTCTTGTCGTGGCATGATGCGGGGGACGAGCCGGTGCTGATCGCAGATTCTCTGCCGGGGATTCCCGTTATCACCGGCCCCGGAAGATACCTTACGGGTAAGGCCGCGATTGAAAAATTCGGCGCCGATGTCCTGATTCTCGACGATGCCCTTCAGCACCGCCAGCTCCATCGGGATGTCGATATTGTCCTGATCGATGGGGAACGTCCCCTGGGAAACGGTTTCATGCTGCCCCGGGGCCCCCTGCGCGAAGGACTGCCCTCTTTGCGCCGCGCGAATATGCTGATGAGAACCGGTTTGTCAAACGACATCACGCCGCTGCCGGGGGGTGGGTTTTCACTCCCTTCTTTCCGGGGCGTACACAAACCAGAGGGGATCGTGTCTGGAAAATCGGGACACGTCATGCCCGTAGATACGCTGCGGGGTCAAAAAATCATGGCCTTTGCCGGGATCGGTTATCCCGAAACCTTCAGAAGGGGGCTTTCCACACTTGGCGCTGAAATAGTCGCCTCCCGTGATTTTCCCGATCACCATCCGTACAGCGAAAGCGATATCGACGAACTCCGCCGTCTCGCCGCCCAAAGCGGGGCAACAATGCTTCTTACGACGGAAAAAGATGGCGTCAGATTGACGGATTTTCCTGAATTTCTGGCAGAGACGTCGTTTTTGAGAATATCCATGGAGATTGACCCTCTTGACCAGTTTACCGGGTTGCTCTTGTCTCACATTATGGTTTCTTGACAAGCGGAATCAGATGGAACAGAAGTTTACTGAACTGTCCTTTCAGCTTCTCTTCGATTCGATATCGCAAGTCCTCGATATCCCGTGCTGTTTTTTTATCATCGACGTAAATTTCGATCTGAATCCGGCGGGTGTTTCCGCTCAACTGTGAATAGATGTTCCCAATGCCTTCGTAGGAATCGAAATCGGCCGCCAGCGCATTGAGAATTTTGAGCTGGTCTGCCTCCGGTAAAGGCATGTCGATCAGGGAGCGGAAATTGCGCACCAGAAGACCGATGGCGCTGTAGATCATATACAGTGCAACGATGATGGCAATGGTCAAATCAACGGTCATGGCGGCGCTGGTTCTTCCTGATGAAAATATCCAGAAACCGAACACCAGCCCTGCAAAGATCGCAAGGCTGTAGATGACCGAAATCTTCATGTTGACAAAATAGGACTGCGTCATCGGCGAGTGGTCGGGAAAATGCCTGCATATGCGTGCAGCCCAGATCAAAAGGGCGGTATTGCGTACGATCCACAAAATCAGCAGCGCCTGAGGCGTGCCGAAATCAATCGATGCGGACGGATGAAAATATCGTTTGACGGCGGAAGCAATAATGAGCAGTGCGCTTGGAATGACGATCGATGCGTAAAGAAACCCCGAAAAGTTCTCCAGCTTTCCCGTGCCGTAGGGGTATGTAAAGGTATTTTGACGAAGAATGATCCTTATGCTGATCATGTTGAAAATATGAAGAACAAGACTGGAACCGGCGTCAACGGCAATAGCGCCGATAGCCAGGGAGTCGGACAGAAACCCCGTGACCACTGTCAGCGCCGTCATGACAAGCAGGGAGACAAACACCCAGAAGATGAGTCTCTTCAGCTCAAGATATTCCTGATCCGTTGACAATGGCAATCCTTTTTTCTGAAGTCAGACGATACTGGTTTATCGAATAGATCATTGCGGTTTTGCCTGTCAAGAGATATTTGGCAGGCATACGGGACGTTCATCATTATGCCCTTGCCTTCGTTTGTCTGTTGTGCCAATGATAACCGCCTTGAAAGGACAGATTGAACGGTTGATGTCTGTAAAACGGAAAGACAGTGAAGACGTGGCGGATACTCAAGCTTCAGATAAACACGGAGAAAAGGCGGCGCTTCATCGCAATAAAACGGGGCGGCTTGTCCACGTTGTGCTGACTGGGTTTCAGTGGATTCCCCTTTTACTCCGGAGGAGATTGTTTACTGCTCTTGCTGCGCTTTTCTACCACCTTGTCCCGCGCCAGCGGATGATTGCCCTCCACAATCTGCGGTCTG
>DYRD01000195.1 GCA_020718905.1 Syntrophus aciditrophicus
CCCCAGCGAGACAATTCTCGCATGGCCAAGAAAGGAAAAAAGGGCAGGAAGCCGAACCGTTGGAAGAACTCCATCTTCCCCGGCTCTTCGGGCGAAGCCTTCTTCTCCCAAAAGGAAACAAAAACGACCCTAGAGATGATGGCACGGTGTAACCCAAAACAGGCTGGATTCACGTCCCCAACCCGAAGCAAGTTGGACCAGAACTGCCGCACCTCCCGTTCTTCCCATGGCTTCCTTATTGGGAGGAAGCCTCTTGTCAACTTATTGGGAGGAAGCATCTTGTCAACCAACAGGTCAAGATTTAGATTAGAATCCTATCCCGCCCAAAACCAACGGCCACAGAAAGACAGCGGAAAGCTAAAGGGGAAAAACTGATGGGAGCCCGTTTCCGGACTCCCCTCCCATAAGAAATTCAGGCAAAGGCAAGAAGACCAAAAAATTCTCCAGCAAGGTGCAGAAACCGAAGGCACGCGGGGTTCTCCCGCCACCGAGGTGTGCACACAAAGACCGCCGCAACCGCCCCAATGCCAAAACTTAATCTCAAGCCCCCCGGAGAACTACACCAATGCCATGTTTATCACGGCGCAACGCTCCCGAAAATCAAAAAGTCAGCGTGCTCAAGTTTGGGCAGGTTTTGATAAACGGCTGTAATCAAACGGCTCAAAGTAACCAATTCCAAAGGGAATCCAACAACACACGACTTATGCCTATCCCGACAATCCCTGATCACTGGGAGATCTTAAACTTCCCATCCACATTGGAGATCCACGACAAGCGCACAGGCAATGTCGTCCATGCCGTCCCCAAAGGCGACATGGTCATCGGGGGATCCCCCGCAGCTCTCTTACGCTCCATCGATGACGAGAGCGACTACGACCTCAGGGCGCGACTGGTTCGCGAGGCCCTAGCGAAGGCGACGCTATGACCGCGGTGTCACAGCGTTTGCGCAACCGCATAGTAAAAGCGGGGTTTGCGATTGAGCCAATGAAGCATGTCCGCCCTGTGAAGTGCCCTTGTCTTTACGTCGAAACCACAAACCCCAAGACCGGCTGCGATCTGGCTCGCCGGTTCACCTTTGAAGGGAAGAAATACGCAATCCGCTATGCCGACGGGTGTTTCCTTCCCTTTATCTTTGCCTGTGAATAAAAACACAATCGAGAACGCGGAAAACAAATGAACAACATCCTTGACACCCTGGGCTTTATTATCGGCCTGTCGCTCTGTGCCCTGTTGCTCTGGGCATAATTGTAACAACCACAAAAACATGAAATTTATCGAAACCACAGAGGAGAAGTACAATTACGCCCTAGGGGTCCTCCCCCCGAAAATGTTCGATGGCTCGGACTTTCTTGTGGGCGAGGTGGTCACGCACAGCACGTGCTCTGTGACCGGACGCTATGGGCAGCCCTTCTTCGCTGCTTATATCCACCGGCATCCCCTGTGGCTGGTGTCAGATAAGGCCCTGACGCGGGAGGAATTCGAGAAGCTCAAGCAGATGCACGATCGGATGCCCAAGGGGACGAGGATCATGACCGAATCGCTGGTGAGCCTCCGCCTGAAGAAGGTTGAGGTCGCCCATGGTCTCACCACGGGCCGCTTCTTCGGGCACGCCGTTCCCTGCCCTGATGGCGGTGTGATAGGAGACGACGGCTTCCTGAGCGTGGAAGTCCAATGGCCGCAGGGAATCCGCGTACCATCCAGCGCGGGTATGACGAAGGAGGGGGAGACGTGGAGGATCGGCTGCCCCGTGAGCGCAGCATATCCGGAACTGCGGGAGCGCAGAATTACGGAGTTATACAGCACCGAAGATGTCCTGATTTCCCGGCTCAAAGAGATCCAGGAGTCTGGAGATGTTGTGGCAAGCCACCAAGGCTGGGAGTTCTGGGCTCAGACGGATCAGTTGCGGTTCGTCAACGCTTTCCGGATGTCGAACGGAGATCACATCAGGCTGGTCAGCCCTCCGCGCAGTAAGGCCGGGCACAGCGACCTCCTGTCCAAAACCAAGGAAATCGAAGTACCATGAAGAAACTTATCAAAGCAGCAGCAGGGGCCGGCCAGTGTGTTAAAGACGCCGTGCTCTCGGCGGTATTTGCCGAAGCCGACGCCGAGACCAAAGAGTGTATTCCCAAGGGAACAAAGATCTATGGCAGGCCCTGCACAACATACGAAAACGTCGCCGCTGTGGCCACAGGGCATTACCGCCGCTGTCAGATGGGGGGCTGCGGGAGTCTCTCCATCCGCGTGCAGTGGCCTGACGGCGAAATCCGGTGGCTGTGTTATGCCGGGCTGACCGGCAAGCGCGGGCCAAATAAGCGCAATTGGGGCCTCGCATGAGTGATTCCTTATTTCCCGACGGGCATCTACCAACGACAGTAAACCGCATTATGACAAGAACTGAAATCGAAGCCGCCAAAGAGGAGGACATCTGGTGTGACATCCCGGACTTCCCCAGAGAAGACTGGATGAATGAAGCACGGGAA
>DYRD01000196.1 GCA_020718905.1 Syntrophus aciditrophicus
GTGGACTGCACCGCCGGTCAGCCAGTGATAGGTGTTGGCCAGGGCGATGATCTGCGCGGCCAGGGGGATTTGCCCGCGCTTCAATCCCAGTGGGAAGCCGGTACCGTCATAATACTCATGATGGGCTGCGACGATCGGGGCCAGATGCGAGAGCCCCCGAATCCCGGCAATAAGTTCGGCCGTAAGATGGGGATGCTGCCGGTATGTGAGGGAAATCTCGGGGCGGATATCAAAATCCAGTTGCAGGTCTTCCCGGGGAACCGCGCAGAGTCCGATATTATGGAGGAGGGCCGCCCAGAGAACATCCATAGGGGCAAGATCGGGACTGTTGAGGGCCTTGGCGATATGGTGACTGTAAAAGGCAACCTTGATTGAATGATCTTGCCGCTCCTGGTGTTTCTTGTCGGTCACATGGGCGATAAGCCAGAGGAGTTGACAGATGAGTTCAGGGTGGGTGAATTCCTGCAAACCAGGGAGATCCGGCGAAAAATCCCGGAGGTGCATCTGCTTGTCGAGCGGCCCGGTGAGCAGGGCCATATTGGCCGCATCCCCGGCGAAGAGGCGTTTGCCGACAGCAGCGACCGCCGGAGACACGGCCCGTCCTGACTGGTGATCAATGAATTGCAGAACCTTGTCTTGAGTCAGGTTGGCATCGGTGCGGTGGAAGACATCCAGCAAGTCGGCCAGGTGGAGTATTCCCGCCTCAATGCCGATCTCCTGCTTGGACTTGGCCGCGGGAAACCCTGAGCCGTCATAGCGTTCATGGTGGTCACGCACCCATTCGGCAATCCCGGCAAAGGGGCGGAAACTGGCGAGGATTGTGGCCCCATGACTGGAGTGGTTGCGGGCCTCCATATCTTGAAAACTGTGCAGGGCATGATGCAACACATGATCGTTCAGGCCCATCCCGCCGATATCGTGCAGTAATCCGGCGATGTACAACAGGTCGGGACGCACGATATTGAGTGAGGAGGCCAAGGCCCGCGCCAGCGCCCCCACTCGTTGGCCATGATCGAGCTTTACTCCTTCGTCCAGATCCAGGGTCTTGGAGAGCAGGGTGATAATATCAAGGAGCAATCCTTTTTTTGTGCCACAGTTATCCATGTTGACAAAAATCGCGACCCTTATTCAGGAATGGGGAATGCGTCTCCCATCAGCTCATAGCCGACGCCATCGAGGTTCTCGATCCAGGAGATAAAGCGTTCAACATTTTCCCTGCCAGCCATCATCGCCCCGTGTTGAGGGGCAATGATCTCAATATCTAATTGCCGCACTGTTTTTGCCCACATCTTGAAAGGCTTGGATGAGGGGATATAGCGGCGATGAAAGCCCTCCATGGCCGGGATATGGGCGTCAAAATCCTTGACAAAGGGATCGTCGGTACCAAGCGATGCGCCCAGATCACCGGTGTAGAGGATCTTGGAGATTGGATCGTAGAGTTGAAAATTACCAGGGGAGTGGAGGAAGTGGGCGGGGATCAGTTTCAGTTTGACCCCGCCGACGGTGATCGTCATTCCCTCATCAGGAATGGGTTTGATCCGGCCTACGACCAGTTCGTCCACGCCGAAATGGGGGATAAAACGCATCCACAGCGCCGAGAGCAGGGCGTCGGCATCGGTTACCATCAGCCAGCCGTTGGTGGCGGCAATGATATCCGGGTCCTGATGCGAGAAGAAGATGTACTTCAGCCCGTCGATCTTGAGATGGGAAGAAAGCTGGGCGAAAAGTCGGGTGTAAATTTTATGGCCGCCGGGATCAAGGAGAATCCCCTCGCCATTGTGGATGATGATGTGCTGGTTGGCCTCAACCATGCTTCCCACCGAAAGATCATTGCAGAAGATGCTTTTGTGTCCGTCGTTCGAGTAAAGCTCTAACATGGTGAACTCCTTGATATGTTTTATGAAAGGATATTGGCGACTTCGGCGGCGGTGCGGGACATATCAAGAAAGATCAGGCCAAGTTTGGCCTCTTTACGGGTGATGGCGATCAGTGAGGCGTGTTCACCGGCGTGGCTGATGATGACATAGCCGTTTTTCCCTTTGACAAAGAGCTGGTCGAGTTCGCCCCGCTGGAGCTCCTTGGCGGTCCTGCCGCCCATGGAGAGCATGACCGCGCACATGGCGGCGATACGATCCTCTTCCATATTCTGGGGAAGAGAGCTGGCGATAGTGAGGCCGTCTTCGGAGACGACGGCGCAGGCCTCAATGTCGGCAGAGGCTGCTTGTAGATTGGATAAGGTGTTGTTGAGTTGGTCGGTTCTTGACATGCGAAGACTCCTTTTTTGGGTTGATCAAACAGGTTTGGTAACTATAGCTAAGATTTTCAAGATTGGTAATTATACTCAAAAAGAAACGGGGGGGGCAAGGTTAAAGTTGGCAAGGGATGGCTCGTCGGCAGTCCATGAAAAAGAGCGGGAAAGAACTTAGGGCCTCGGCAAAAATAAATCATCCCGTCTTGCTTGTCTTTTCGGCCAGTC
>DYRD01000197.1 GCA_020718905.1 Syntrophus aciditrophicus
TCAGGCAATCCAGAAGCGGGTCGTCATGCGTATCCGAATCCCCGCCGACTTTCCAATCTCCCGGCGGTACTTGTTCCTTGTTTTCAGATATTTCCATTTTTTCACACCGGGGAGCGCTGGCAGTCGTGCGCCGTTAACCCCGACCCTCCATCACACGATATAGTTTATCATATATTTTTCCTTAAAAAAATGCTACAACTACTTGAAAAAATTTTCAAACCAATTCAGGAACCTGGGGGGTGAAACCATGCTGTACGTAGAAAGAGATGCGGAAGGCTCGATCATCGCAATGCACAGCCTTCCCCAACCGAACGTAAGGGAGGAAAAGGCCGTAATTGATGAGGAAATCCTCGATTATCTCAACAAAACCGTCAGCGCCGATTCCCGGAAGCTGCTGCTGGCCTTGTCGGATATGGGAATCATTCGCCTGCTGGAAGACCTGATTGACCTCCTGATCAAGAAAAATATTATATGCTATACGGAGCTTCCTGAGCAGGCCCAGAAAAAAATCCAGGAGCGCAGACGGCTCCGGGAAACGAAAATTCCCCAGACCCTGACGGTCGATAACATCTTATAAGCCCGCAATGCCGGTCACTCTCCCATTGATCAGGCCGGGCGGATAATTCCCTTGATCGGCTTCGGTTTGTCGACGATATATCCCTGAATCGCGTCCAGATTCATTTCCTTGAGGATATGGACCTGCTGTTCGGTTTCCACCCCTTCCGCGATAACCTTGATATCGATGCTGTGGGCAACGCTGCACAGCGAGCCGATAAAGAACCGGCTGTCGCTTTCCTCGTTTTTGAGCTCTCCGGTATAGGCCCGGTCTATCTTGACATAGTCGGGGCGCATCGACTTGAGATAACCCAAATTGGAGAAGCTCTGGCCGTAATGATCGAGTCCCGTCGCGTGTCCGTATTCACGAACAAATGTACTGAAATTCTTTACCAGATCAAGATTCTGAACGGCGCTGAATTCGGAAAATTCAAAGATGATCCGGGGTGCCGTCCGGGGCAGGGTCTTCAGAGAGGATTGCAGCCATTGCCGGAACGTTTCGTCCTTCAGCGAGGAGGGGGACATGTTTACCGCAATGTTCCCGACAGGGAGCCGACTGGTGTTGAGTTGCATCACCTCTTCGAGAACAGTGCGGTCGATCGATGGAACCAGTTTCAGGCGCTCGGCAAGGGGTATAAATAACCCGGCGCTCAAGAATTTACCGTCTTCCTGGATGAGACGGGAAAAAATCTCCAGATACAGAAGGTGGTTACTGGCGTTCAACTCCACGACGGGCTGGGCATCGAGGCTGAACCGGCGCTCCATGAGCGCCTTTTCAAGCATATCCTTCCACTGTCTCTGTCCCAGTGGAGCCTTGTCAGTTTTTTCGGTAATAGTGTGCACAACCCAGCCGTTGGGGCCTGCCTGCCTGGCGGCGGTAAGCGCCATGTCTGCCTCCGAGAGCAGGCGACCGAGAGTTGTATTGTTTTCATAGGTTGCAGCTCCCACATACCCGATGTTGTCCGTAACCGCAAGCTGCTCCACGGCAAGCCCGCTCAGTTGATTTGCCAGGCTGGCGGCGATCGTCTCCGCGTCCCATTGCGGCGTGTCGGGAAGGAAAATGCCGAAGTCGCCTCCTGTGAGACGGGCGAGGGCGCAGCCCACATACTGTTTTGTGGCTTCCTGCAGGAGCGCTGTGACTCTCTTGAGAAAATCATCGCCGGCCTGAAAACCCTTGAGCTGGTTAAGTTTGTCCAGATCGTTCAGTTTGATAAGCAGTAGAATGCCTTTCGTGACGCTGTCGCGGCGGTCCAGTCGTGCGGTGACTTGTGTATCGAAATAGCGACGGTTGCCCAAACCTGTCACCGTGTCGTGGTAGGCGCGCTCCCGCAGTCCTTCTGCCTGGGCGACCTGCTCTTCGAAGATCTCCTTCACTTTATAGGTCATGCGGTTCATGGCCTCAACCACGCGCCTGAGTTCCTTAGTCCACGGTACATGTTCCTGGAGCTCATATTCCTTTCTGCACAGGGCATCTGCCTGCCGCTCCACAAGCGCGAGCGGCCTGAGCAGAAAGCGCAGCCCGAAGCCGCCGGCAATGAGCACGAAAAGACCGCAGGCGATGAACCACAGGGTTGTGCTGACCATATCTTCCCAGAGCGTCTTGTAGGCATAGCCGGGATTGCTTTTCACGATAATCGTGCCGGCCTGAATCCATCCGGACATCACATTTGCACTCTCTTCGGGGGCGTCCAGGGAGACCCAGCGAATGAACCACGGGGGTACGGTTTCGATTTTCACGCTTTGGACGCGTTCGATCATGACCTTTTGCCGGGCATCGACCAATCTGATGAGCTCATAATACCCACGATCGAATACCGCGTTGATCATGCTTTCAACCGACGGCATGTCGTTTTTGATCACATGTTGGGAGACGGAAAGGCCAAGAGAGGTTGCCGTATCCTGGGCATGCGATTCCA
>DYRD01000198.1 GCA_020718905.1 Syntrophus aciditrophicus
ACCATTTGTCATTCCCGAATGTTTCTATCGGGAATATGGTTTTTCAAGTAGTTAGTACCAGATTCCCGCTCAAAATCGTTGCGGGAATGACAAGAATGGGGAGTTTTGCAATTACCTCAGGTAGTCATATTTATGCAATTGGCTCACAGTACTGCTTTTCATCCCCGGAAGCATGCCGGCCGTTCAGCCTATACCAATGACTTGCAGCGATACGCGATGACCGATTCTACGCTTCTGAAAAACATGGAAATCCTTTTCAATCCCCGCACTGTTGCCGTGGTCGGGGCATCCGAAAACCCCGGTAAGCTGGGGTTTCACGTCATGAAGAGCATGACTTCGGGCGGTTTCGAGGGAACCATCGTGCCGGTGAACCCCGGCGCCGAATCGGTCATGGGAATCCCGGCGTATGCGGCAATCGGTGATTTTCCCGGGGCAATCGATCTGGCAATCATCGTCCTGCCGGCAAAACTCGTTCCGGGGATATTTGACGCGTGCTTCCGGATTCATGTCAAAGGAATCGTGCTGATCACCGCGGGATTTAAAGAGATAGACGACCCCGAAGGCGCCGCGCTGCAGGACGTAATCGCCGGGCTTGCCAACAAAGCCGGCGTACCCGTTATCGGCCCCAACACGTTCGGCATGCTCAACCTTCGCCACAACCTGAACGCCTCCTTTACGCCCGAGTTTTCACTTCTTTCGAAGGGGGATATCGCCCTTGTCAGTCAGAGCGGCGGCCTTTCCCATGTGATCGGTTTTCTGGCGATGCGGCAGAATGCCGCCTTCAGCAAAATCGTCGGTCTCGGAAACCGTCTCAATGTCGATTTCGCTGAAATGATAGCGTATTTGATGGACGACCCGGAAACACGGGTCATCGCCCTCTATCTCGAAGGCCTCGATCAGCCGATGAAATTGATGGCGGAGGTAAGACAATCGCACTTCGCCAAACCCGTTGTCGCCTACAAAACGGGAAGCTCCCGCACGGGCAATCAGGCATCGTCGTCGCACACCGGTTCCCTTGCCGGGAAACACGAGATCTACAAAGGGGCTTTTCGGCAGGCGGGCATCCTGCAGGCGCACAGTTCCGAAGAACTTCTCGACATGGCGAGGACCCTTTCCCTCTGCCCTCTCCCCGGCGGCCGCAGGGTTGCGATCCTCACCGGACAGGCGGGTCCGGGAATAGCGGCGGCGGACGTCTGCGAGTCAGCAGGCCTTGAGATATGCCCATTTCACCCGGAAACCCAGCGCGTCGTCAACGAACTCCTCCCTCCCCTTGCCATGCGGACAAACCCGGTCGATATGGGACCGGCCTGGTACAGCGCATCGGCAATCGAGGGAATCATCCGCGCCGTCATGGATGATGAGGGCGTTGACGGTCTGATCCTCCTGATGACCTTCGCATCGGCCAACCGCGGGGCAGTAACGGGAATTTCCTCTCTTCTTCAGGAATGGCGGCAGCGCAAGCCTGTTGTTGCCTGCCTGATCGCCCCGCCGGGAATCTGGGATGCGGAGATCAGCCTCCTCGAAAAAAACGGCGCCCTCGCCAACTTCCCCACCCCTGAGCGTGCGGCGCTGGCCATGGCGGCGCTTGCGGAGTATCAGGAAATGAAATCCCCTTTACAATAAGGGGACAGGCTGGTTATTCGTGCGTAAAAAAGATCGACACCACCTATATCGAGCTTCCCGTAATGGCCAGGGACGGAAGCGAGGTCTGGATCGGACAAAATGTCCAGCTTGTTGTTGAGGGGGGCCGGGTTTCCGGATTTCAGGCCGTGTGCCGTGATGTTACCGACCGCAGGCGCGTCGAGGAGGCCCTTCGGGAAAGCGAAGAAAAATACCGGGAGTTGAGCATCGTCGATGCTCTTACCGGGCTGTACAATTCCCGCCATTTTCATGAGGTAATGGATAGAGAGCAAAACCGGGCGAATCGCTACAATCAGCCGTTGACGCTTTTAATGATCGATATCGATGACTTCAAGGCCTTTAACGACGCCTACGGCCATGTAGATGGCGCGGGGTACTGGCGAGATTCGGACAAATCGTCAAAGGTTCGCTGCGGAAGGCCGACGCTGCTTTTCGTTACGGCGGCGAGGAGTTTACGATCCTGCTGCCGATGACGGCAAAGGCTGAAGGCGCCCTGCTGGCGGAAAGGATAAGGGAAGATTTCGGGAACGAGAAATTCTTCCCTGCCCCAAAGCAAGCTGTCAGTATGACAATTTCCATAGGCGTCGCACAATTGGATCATGGAGAAACCGCGAAGGAGTTTATAAAACGGGCCGACGCATTCATGTACAACGCGAAAAAATCAGGGAAAAACCGTGTTGTTGTCGGATGACAGAAACACTTCCCCCATTAATCCCGAAAAGCGGCCGGGGCAAACCAGCGGGGCTTGCGCAGAGATGAAATCATAATTTACCCGGCGGTGCTGCGAAGCGTCTCCAATCGTATTCGGGCGGAAAAGCGG
>DYRD01000021.1 GCA_020718905.1 Syntrophus aciditrophicus
GATCTTGTTCAGGAAACCCTCGTTTTTGTCGGCCCGGGCCTCGACGACCTTTCCTTCCTGAAATCTAAGGCGGATGCCCGTAAATTCCCTTCCCTGATAGATGGCAGGATAGGAAAAACGGACGATGCCATGGGCGGATCTCTCTACCGGTCCCGTGAAGATCTCGCCGTCGGGCATGTTGTGATGGCCGTCGCAGTTAATAAAGATCCGGTCCGTAATGTCCAGTTCCAGGTCTGTTTCCGGGCCTGTAATGCGGACGTGTCTTTTTCCTCTTAGCCTGGAGATAATCCGTTCTTGCTGCTCCGAGAGGCGCTTCCAGAAACCGACGGGATCGTTCAGATCGGGCATGCAGGCGGAAAATACGAAATCTTCGAAGTCCCGTAGGCTCATCTCCGCGTCCTGGGCGTAGGCCGGGGTGGGGAAAAGGGTCCCCACCCAGCGCAGCTTACCCTGAGCGGCCCGCTTGAGGAAAATGTCCAGGATCTCCCCGCGGGCCTGGGTGCGCTGGACGATGCGGGCAGGGTCCACGGCACTCAGGTTTTTCGTGTTGAGGGTTCCGGAGATGGAGATGGAAGCGTCATAGGTCTCGACGGCCAATCTGGTGGGAGGATGGATAAATGTCAGTTGTTCTTCGTCACCGTGACGGTAAATAATCTCCTCCAGGTCGGAAAAGCCGAGCAGAGGCAGGGGATGTCCTCCGGCCAGCAATATCTGGGCATAAACCTCCTTGAAGAGGAGCTCTGTCTCCGGCGTTCCGTTCAGAAATACCTTGTCTCCTTTTTTTATCTGCCCGGAGTAGTTCACGAGCAGATGGGCCAGTTTTGTTAGGCGGGGGTCGATCATAAAATTTACCTTTCCTGTTTATTCTTCTGACATTCTTTCCTGCTCCCGCATCAGGGCCGTCAGGGCGGCGGGGAAGGGGGCCAGTACCCGACGGATCACTCCCTGGGTGTAGGAGATGGCCAGACCGTAGTTGGTTATCGGCGTCCTCACCTCCCGGGCGCGTTCGATGCGGGAAAGCATTTCACGGCGATTGAGCGTACAGGCGCCGCAGTGAATTATCAATCGGTAACTGCTTAGATCGAGGGGGAAGTCGCGGCCCGCCACGACCTCAATATCCAACTCGCCGCCCACATACTGGCGCAGCCAGCGGGGGATCTTGATCCGGCCGATGTCGTCCTGGAGAGGGTGATGAGTGCAGGCCTCGGCAATGAGGATCCGGTCGCCCGGTTTCAATGATTCGATTGCCGCGACCCCTGCTGCTGCCGCATTCAGGTCGCCTTTCTGGCGGGCGAAGAGGATGGAAAAAGTAGTGCAGGGTATCTCCGGTGGGACGTCGGCGGTAACCTTGAGGATCGCCTGAGAATCCGTAACCACCAGATCGGGGGGGCTGGTCAAACGTTTAAGCAGGGCCGCCAGCTCCCGCTCCTTTACAATCAGAGCGGCGGCGTCATTGTCCAGGGTGTCCCTGATTGTTTGCACCTGGGGAAGGATGAGGCGTCCCTGGGGGGCCTGAAGATCAATGGGTGTCACCAGCACGACCAGGCCTCCGGGCGGCAATAGATCGCCGACCAACGAAGGCGAAGTAGCTCCTGCCCCCGGGGCAATTTTCCGGAGGTGTTCCTTGATGGCGGTTAAGGCCTTTTCTCTTCCCGTCCGGCGCTGGGCGGAAAGGCTGACCACCGGCAAACCCATCCTGGCGAAGCGCTCCAGGAATTCCAGCGTGGGAGCGGCCAGATCGATCTTGTTGATGCATACCAGGACAGCTATCTTGCGAGCGGCGGCTTCCCTGAGGATATCTTCCTCGTAGGCCGTCCATATCTGGGGCTCCACGACGAGGAGAATGATGTCTGCCCTCAGCAGGACCTGTTCCGTCTTGGCAAGGCGCTGGGCGGCCAGGGCGGAGACGTCGCCCATTCCCGCCGTGTCGAGAAACAATACGGGTCCGATGGGCAGGAGTTCACATGCCTTCTCCACCACATCCGTCGTTGTCCCCGCCAGAGGGGAGGTGATGGCGATGTCCTGCCCGGCCAGAAAGTTCAACAGCGTCGATTTTCCCACGTTAGTCCGGCCAAAGATAGCGATATGGATGCGGTTTCCCTTCGGTGTTTCCATCATGGCTTGAGGTCTCCCTGCGCCGGGCGGCGCCCCAGGGCCGTCAGCCGGAAAGGAGAAAGGGCCTCTTCAATGAATTCCTGCCCGAGCCTTGCGGCGAGAAATTCCCGGAATGATAATTTCGGTCGGGAAGACAGACCTTGCCCTTCCTGGAATTCTTTCACGATGGCCGCCGCCTCTGCATAGGAAAGGGAGGGCAGGAGGGCCGTGATGAGCATGGAACTGTGATCGGCGTATTCCCGGCAAACCTCCTCATTGGCCGTGACGGTCTGCAGATGGTCGGCCAGCAGGAGGTTGATCCTTTTGAGCAGTCCGAGGGATTCGAGGAGGGCGAAGGACAAAAGGGGCAGGAACTCATTGATCTGCCACGTTCCCCGGCTGGCGGCGTCGGCGATAATGAAATCGTTGGCTATGACCTTCATACCCGTCTGGATGGCCGCTTCCATCAGTACCGGGTTGACCTTGCCGGGCATGAGGGATGAGCCCGCCTGCAAGGGGGGGAGGGCGATTTCCCCGGTGAAGTGAAGGAGTCGCAGGTCATTGGCGATCTTGACGAGACTTACGGCCTGGGCCTTCAGGATGCCCGCAACCTCGACGAAGGCATCCGCATTCGCTGTTTCCCCCATGATGTTCTCTCCCCGGGCGAGACCCAGACCGGTAACCTCCCGGAGTTTTTCGATGACGAGAAAGATATAGTCCCGGGGGGCGGCAAGGCCCGTACCGACGGCTGTTCCACCCAGATTGACTACCCGGAGCCGCTCCTCGCATTTGAAGGTCCGCCAGCGATCCCGGGAGACGGCCTCGGCGAAGGCGGAAAACTCCGCCCCCAGGGTGATCGGTATGGCTTCCTGGAGTTCCGTCCTGCCGATCTTGACGATCCGGGCGAATTCCCTTTCTTTGCCCTGAAACACCCCCTGGAGGCGGGCCGTCTCCTCGCTCAGTTCCCGGAGACCGTAAATAGCGGCAATCCGGATCGCTGTGGGGAAGACATCGTTGGTCGATTGATGCATGTTCACGTCCCGGAGAGGGTGGACATGCTCGTAGGCCCCCCGGGGAAGTCCAAGCATTTCGAGGGCCCGGTTGGCAATGACCTCGTTGATATTCATATTGACGGACGTGCCTGCCCCTCCCTGGAGGGCGTCCAGGGGAAACTGGTCAGACAGGCGGCCGGCCGCAATTTCCGAGCAGGCGGCCAGAATGGCGGCGGCTTTTTCTTTAGATAGATAGGCGAGCTCCGTATTTGCAAGGCAGCAGGCCTGCTTGACCAGGGCCAAAGCCCTCACCAGGGAGAGAGATACGGGATAGCCGCTGATGGGGAAATTATGGCGGGCCCGCTCCGTATGGATGCCCCAATAAACATTGTCGGGAAGCTCTTTTTTACCGAGAAAATCTTCTTCGCTTCGCATCGGCATGGGTCTGCAGCTCAAGATGAAGAATGGAAAACTATTGGCTTGGCACGGAAAGGGAGGGACGCTTGCCAAAAGACATCCCTCCCCCTCCGTGGTTAAAGATTAACGTTTTTCTTCCGGACTCAGGGGGTCTTTCTCCGCCCCTTCGCAGGCCTGATGGACAAGTTCGGACCCGCGGGTTACGACGTGCCCATGCAATAGCTCGTGAGACTTGTGTCCTTCTGGTCTCTTGGGCAGTGGGTGCGGAGCGTCCGTCCCTCTGGCCAGGTAGTGAGTATGAAGGAGTTCATGGGATTTATGACCCAGGGGCTCCTTGAGGAAGACATCGTAAATCTTCGTAATCGACGGATTCTCGTGGGACTGGCGATATTTCTGGACGCCTCCGTCATCCTTGTACAGGGCTGCCGAGCGGAGCGTCCGGATTTCATTGGTGGTGGGGATAGGTTCTCCGCCGCCGGCGATGCAACCGCCGGGGCAGCACATGACCTCGATGAAGGCATAATTGGCCTTCCCTTCCCGGATGAGGTCCATAATCTTTCTCGCGTTGCCGAGGCCATGGGCTATGGCCACGGATACATCTCCGAGGGGGCCAACTTTCAGGGTTGCCTCTTTAACCCCCTCCAGACCCCGGACGGGGATAATGTTCAGATTCGGTAGGTTTTCTCCCGTGACCACGGCGTAAACGGTGCGCAGGGCTGCTTCCATGACACCGCCGGTGGCCCCGAAGATAGTGCCGGCTCCCGTGTATTCGCCCATGGGGGCGTCGTGAGCCTCATCGGCCAGATTGAGGAAATCGATGCCCCCTTCCTTGATCATGCGGGCCAGCTCCCGTGTTGTCAGGACGTAATCTACATCACGATAGCCACTGCTGTTCATCTCCGGCCGTTGGGCCTCGAATTTCTTGGCTGTGCAGGGCATAATTGAGACCACGACGATATCCTTGGGATCAATACCGGCTGTCTGGGCGTAGTATGTCTTGGCCATGGCCCCGAACATCTGCTGGGGTGATTTGCAGGTGGAGAGATGATCGAGGAGATCGGGGTAGAAGTGCTCGCAGAACTTGATCCACCCGGGGCTGCAGGAGGTGATCATAGGCAGCTTGCCACCCTCTTTTACCCGCTTGAGGAGTTCATTTCCTTCTTCGATGATCGTCAAATCGGCTGCAAAATTGGTGTCGAAAACCTTGTCAAAACCAAGTTTACGCAAGGCGGCAATCATCTTGCCCGTTACGAGGGAGCCGGGCGGTAGCCCGAATTCTTCTCCCAGGGCCGCCCGTATGGCCGGCGCTTCCTGGACGACGACATGTTTGGATGGGTTCTGCAATTCTTTCCAGACGGCGTCCACGTCGTCCTTTTCATAAATGGCGCCCACGGGACAGGCCATAATGCATTGACCGCAGGCGATGCAGTTCGATTCGATGAGGGGCATATCAAAGGCCGGTACGACCTTGACGTCGCCGCCCCGCCAGGCCGGAGTCAGGACGCTGACAGTCTGGACCTGTTCACATACGGTGACGCACCGGTGACAATTGATACATTTCCGGTTGTCCCGAACGAGGGAGGGACTGGAGCTGTCGATTCCCCCCGTTTCGGGGAAATAAGTGCGCTCGAAACGGACCTCTTTGACGCCCACCTGTTCGGCTACACGCTGCAATTCACAGTTGCCGTTGCGGATACAGTAGTTGCATTCCTGGGGATGATCGGCCAGCAGCAGCTCCACGACCATCCGGCGGGCCGTGCGGACCCGGCCGGTATTGGTATGAATTACCATTCCTTCGGTTACGGGATAGACGCAGGAGGCGATGAGGTTCCGCTGTCCTTCCACTTCGACCAGGCACACCCGGCAGGCCCCGGGGGTATGGCCGATTTCAAACCAGGCGCAGAGAGTCGGAATTGTGAAGCCCGCCTTTTGAGCGGCGGCGAAGATGGTCGCCCCCGGTTCCACTTCCACATTTATATTATTGACTTTAACTGTGATAAGAGACATTTATACCTCCATATATTTAGATCTACTTACACCTCGGCGTCACACCGGAGGCAACGGGTTGCCTCTTTGACGGCGTCTTCCATGGAGAAGCCAAGTTCCACTTCCACAAAACTAGTTTTTCGCTCCGGTCCGTGCAACTCCGGCATTTTGACCTGGGGCGCTTCCTCGCCTTCCTCATCGATGATAAGCGGAATATCGATCTTTTCTTCCGCCGGCTCTTCATATGCCGGTTCGCCAGCGGCGAGTCTGATTGCGGCGTCCATGTCCCGGGCCGCCTGATGACCCGCAGCGATGGCCCCTATTACCGTATCGGGTCCCGATACGGCGTCACCGCCGGCGTAGAATCTGGCGGCTGTTGTCTGGGACTTGCTGCCCTTTGCCAGATCGAAGCAATCCCACTTATTCACGGACACTCCGCTGTCCTTGGGGACAAAGGTCAGATCCGGGACCTGCCCGATAGCGGCAATAATGGCGTCCACGGCGAGGGTGAAGGTTGATCCGGGAATGGCCACCGGCTTTCTTCTGCCACTGCGGTCAAACTCGCCGAGCTTCATTCGCTCACAGGTGATGCCAGAGACCTTGCCGCCTTTGGCATCGATCTTCAGGGGGGCGACGAGGTATTCGATCTTGATCCCTTCGTCTTCCGCAGCGATGATCTCTTCGCTGGCAGCGGGCATATCCTTCCGTTCCCGGCGATAGAGAATAGTGACGTCCGCCCCGAGACGGAGAGCAACCCGGGCGGCGTCAATGGCCGAATTCCCGCCGCCGATTACGGCGACCTTCGAGCCCAGGGTCTTTTCACCTTTAACCCAGGCTTCTTCATGGACGTTGAAATCCCTCAGGAACTCCACTCCCCCATGGACGCCGGAGAGGTCTTCCCCTGCCACGCCCATCTTCTGGCTCTTGTGAGCTCCGGGGGCCAGGTAGACATAATCGAAATCCTTGCTGACAGTTGCGAAAGGCAGATCCCGTCCTACGCGGATGTTGCATTTGATCTCCACTCCGAGGGCGGTCACGGCGGCGATTTCGTTGGCCAGGATCTTACGGGGGAGGCGGTACGCGGGAATCGCCCAGCGGAGCATGCCCCCCGGCTCGGAAAGCTCCTCGAAAACCGTTACCTTGTATCCGCGCAAGGCCAGATCCCGGGCCGCCGTTAAACCGGCAGGGCCGGCGCCGCCGACGGCGATCTTTTCTTTCCGGGTTACGGCGACGGGTGCGATCTTTGGTCGCGGGGCGTTGTCGCTGATGAAGCGTTTAAGGAATTTGATGGCAATCGGTTCGTCCATTTTGCCACGTCGGCACTTAGTCTGGCATTTGTGATCGCATACCCGTCCGCAGACCGATGGGAATGGGTTAGTGTGCAGCAGCACCTTATAGGCGTCTTCCATACGGTTGGCCCTAATCAGGGCGATGTAGGAAGGAATATCCATCTCGATGGGACAGGTATGCTGGCAGGGAGACTTGAAAAGGGCGGTGCAGACCGCCGCTTCGCAACGGTGGTTCCGGATGTGATCCTCATACTCTTTCCGGAAGTAACGGATGGTGCTCAGGACCGGATTTGGTGCCGTCTGGCCCAAACCGCAAAGAGATGCGTCCTTGATTATGGGGGCCATCTCTTCCAGTAGTTCGATGTCCCCTTCCGAGCCCTTGCCCAGAGTAATGTTTGTCAGGATCTGGAGCATCCGCTTGGTACCTTCCCGGCAGGGGGTACATTTACCGCAGGACTCATCCTGGCAAAAATCCATGAAGAACCGGGCCATGTCCACGGCGCAGTTGTCTTCGTTCATGACGATCAGGCCCCCCGATCCCATGATGGCCCCTAATTCGGCTACCTTTTCATAGTCCACCGAGGCGTTGAGATGCTCAATGGGAATACAGCCCCCCGAGGGGCCTCCCAACTGGGCGGCTTTGAATTTCTTGCCTTTGGGGATGCCGCCGCCGATATCATAGACGATGGTTCCGAGGGTGGTCCCCATGGGAACTTCCACGAGGCCGACGTTATTGACGTCTCCCGTGAGGGCGAAGACTTTTGTTCCCTTGCTCTTTTCCGTGCCGACGCCGGCATACCAGGAGCCGCCCCGGAGGATGATCTGGCCGATATTGGCGAGGGTTTCCACGTTATTGAGGACGGATGGCCGCTGCCAGAGACCGGCGATGGCGGGGAAGGGCGGACGGGGGCGGGGCATCCCTCTTTTTCCTTCGATGGAGGTCATCAAGGCGGTTTCCTCGCCGCAGACAAAGGCCCCGGCTCCTTGATAGATTTCCAGGTCAAAGTCAAAACCCGTACCCAGGATATTGCTGCCCAGGAGTCCCATTTCCTTGGCCTGGTCAATGGCGATATTCATACGGCTGATGGCCAGGGGATATTCGGCGCGGCAGTAGATGTACCCGTGATGGGAACCGATGGCCTTGGCGGCGATGACCATGCCCTCGAGGACGGCATGGGGATCCGCTTCCAGGACGCTCCGGTCCATGAAGGCCCCGGGGTCCCCTTCGTCGGCGTTACACAGTACGTACTTGATCTCCCCCGGAGAGGCGGCGGCAAACTTCCATTTCAGCCCCGTGGGGAAGCCGGCGCCTCCCCGACCGCGCAGACCCGAGGTGAGGACTTCCTGGACGATGTCTTCGGCGCTCAGTTCGGTCAGGGCCTTGGCCATCCCCTGGTAGCCGTCCCGGGCGATGTATTCTTCAATTTTCTCCGGATCGATGAGCCCCCTGTTCCTGAGCACCCGCAGCTCCTGAAGGGCGAAGAAGGGGATTTCCTGCATCGTCGGAATAACCTCTTCCGTGGTGGGTTCCCGGTAAAGCAGCCGCTCGAGAATGCGGCCCTTGATCAGGTGTTCTTCCACAAGTTCAGGGATGTCCTCGGCTTTGATCAGCATATAGATGACGCCTTCCGGATAGACAACCATGATCGGGCCCATGGCGCAGAAGCCGTTACACCCCGTTTCGACGATCTTAATCTCTTCGGAGAGCTTTCTTTTGGCCAGCTCTGCCACCAATGCCTTTTTGACATTAAGACTTCCGGAGGCATGGCAGCCGGTGCCGCCACAAATCAGTAAGTGTGATCGGAATACCTTCATTAAGTTTATATCCTCCTCTTATTTTTGTGTTTCCGAGCCCCGGGCCAGTACGAAGGGATTCTGAATTTCTCCTTCCAGGACGTGCCGCTTGAAGACCTGGCGCATTTTGTTTGGATTCATGTATTCGTATTTGATCGGTTCCTGGTTGAGTATTTCTACGGTAACCAGGGGTTCCCTGCTGCAGAGACCCATACAGCCCGAGGTGGTAACGGCCACATCCGTTACCCCGGCTTCTTCAATTTCTTTCAACAGGGAGTCCATAACTTCCTTGGCCCCCGAAGCGATGCCGCAGGTTCCCATGTGCACGGTGACCTTTACCCGCAGATGACCGTCCCGCAGGGCCGTCTCCGCATGGACCCGCTCCTTGATCTTCTTTAAATCTTCAATCGTGATCTTTGCCATAAGGTATCCTCACTTTTTATCAGTTGTATGCATTTAAGATATCTTTGACTTTTCCGGGTTTTACCCGTCCGTGAACGTCATTGTCCACAACAACGACCGGTCCGAGGCCGCAGGCCCCCAGGCAACGGACCGACTCATAGGTAAACTTGCGGTCGGGAGTCGTCTCACCTTTCTTGACGCCGAAATTTTTTTCAATGGCGTCCGCAAGGGCCTTGCCCCCCCGTACATAACAGGCGGTGCCGAGACAGACGCGGACCGTATGCCTTCCCCGGGGGGTCATCGTGAAAAAAGAATAAAAGGTCACGACGCCGTAAACTCGACTTAAGGGAAGGTTCAAACCCTTGGCGATCCTTTTCTGGACGGAGACCGGCAAGAATTCAAGGGCTACCTGGGCCTCCTCGAGAACAGGAATCAGACCGCCTGGTTTTCCTTGGTACTTGGCGATGATTCCATCCAATTCGGCTATCTTTTCCGCTGAAAATTCATTTAACAATTCGTCATTATCCGCTTTCATGAATTACTTCCTCCTTCATATGTAAAGCGATGCTTACGCTTCCGATCCAATTTCGTTCATGCCTTCCGCAATGTGGCTTCTAATGTATCTAAGGACTTCCACATGGTTGATGGGGACGTCCTCGATCTCTTTTCTTATCTCTTCCGTACTGAGCACATAGGTTTTCTCACCGCGCTCATGGCAATAGCTAAAATCAATATCCGGATTGCCGGCGATCAGGGTAACCATAGCCCCGGCGACGTCGCCCAGGGGCTGGCGGTCGAGGTGGCGGAGTCCAAAGGTTACCTTGAGCCGTGTCCCTTTGCCTGGTTCCGAATTCAGGATCAATCCGCCTCCCGTGCTTGCTGCTGCCTGGGCCAGCATCGGCAGTCCCAGCCCCACCCGGCGGACCTTCTTGGTCGTGTAGAATGGATCAAGGGCTTTGGTTAGGGTTTCCCTGTCCATGCCGGCGCCGTCGTCGGTGATTGCCAGGGTGAGGAGATCACGGCCGGGGTCCTCATCTACATGAATATTCACATGCCTGGCCCCGGCACGGGTGGAATTCTCGGCGATATCAAGAATATGTAAGGCTATCTCTAGCATGTCAGACACCGTTGATCACATGTCTGCCCGCCTCGCCGCGGAGGGCCATGCCAAGTTCCTGAATATTTCCCGCCTCTATCCATAACTCAATATAAGTCTTGCCGATATCACGAAGGAAATGAGTGTCCGAGGAAGTAATAAAGGGATAGCCCCTAAGTTCGGGAAATGTTTCTCTGGCCCTGGACAGACCAAGTCTGGGAGTGACCTCCAGGGCGTCAAAGGCGAAAGAGGGATCAACGAATCCCAACTGCCCGACAACGCTGAAGCTTTCCCTGTCGATATGGGAGGCGATGGCGAGTCCCCCCAGCCGATGGATATGGTCAATGACTTCCTGGAGAGACAAAACCGTCGCCCCGATGAGGAGGCGCGGATTGAATCCTTCAACTTCGTCCTTTTCATTGACGATGGCCTGACAACCGAAAATATTCTCGTCGTTTTCACCTGGCAGGTGATCGTAGATAACCTTCTGGAATTGCTTCAGAAGGAAAATATTATCAAAGAGCGCCAGCGTGTGGACTTCCTCTCTGCTGGAGACCTCCATACCCGGAAGCACCGTCAGGGGATATCCGGATGCCGCCCGCTGAACGGAGGCGGCATTTTCTGATGAATTATGGTCACATATACCGATGATATCAAGCTGCTCTTCACGGACCTTCTCCACAATGGCCCGGGGGTACATATCCAGTTCCGCACATGGCGAAAGGCAGGTATGAATGTGAAGGTCACAACGAAACGCCTTCATCAGGGGTTGAACCTAAAAAAAAGACCATGATGTCATGGTCTTTTCATGCGGAAGGGTCTGGCCCCTTCTTTCCTGCGATCATGTTGTATACCCTGCCGATAACTTCAAAACCTGGCATATCCGTAACCATAATCGGGACGCCTTCCTTCCGGGCCTTATCCAGCGTATCGGCAGCCGGTTGGCAACCCTGAATGAGGATGATTCCGGCATGGTCCTTAAGGCTGGCCACGGCAATTATGTTCTGATGAATCTGCCGGGTGATCCAGAGATCCCCTTCTTTGCTGTTGGCCATGACATCGCTCAAGAGGTCGCCGACGTATCCCCCCCTAACCTCGGCAGCGAGTCTTTCCTCACCGGAGACAACCCTTAAGTCCAGCGCCCTGACAATGTCATCTAAATGCATGCTAAATTAAACTAAATGCCATCAAAATCTTTATCGATACTAATAACCATCTTGAGATGGGTGCCTTTGCCGATCTCCGAGGTGATACGAAAGAAATCGGAAAAATTCTTGATGTTACAAAGTCCCATCCCATCCCGGCCCCGAAACCCATTTCCCTAATCTTGTCCGTCGCCGTCGAATAACCTTCCTGCATAGCCAGTTCGATATCAACGATGCCCTGCCCCTCATCAATCGCTTCGATCGTGACGTGTTCCGGCGTTACCCGGAGGAGGATCTTGCCGCTTCTTGCATAGGAACAGATATTGATCTCTGATTCGTAAGTAACTAAGGCGGCCCGTCTGACGACCTCCTTGGAAATTTTCATCCTTTTCAGCAGGGCCTTGATCTGGCTGGAGACATGCCCAGCATTTTCGTAAGTTCCGCCCTCTACGGGAAAGGAATTTTCATAGATGGCGGTTTCACGAGAAAGCACGTTCGTCGTCAACCCTTTCCATACAGCCAACGATACCTTTTGCGTACAGCTTTCCGGCGGTTTCGAAAAGGATATATTTAGTGGTCAGCACCGGTATCAGGAACTCTTCCGCAAGGCGGAGCGTTTCCGGTGATGGTCGTTTTCCTCGTACCATAATAATAGCGGCGATATCGAGAACATCAGACGTCCGGATGACCTGAGGGTTCGTCAGACCGGTCAGCAACAGACTCCCCGCCTTGGCAAAGGCCAGGACATCACTCATGAGATCGGCTCCGAAGGCCGTCTTTATCTCTTTGTCCAACTGATCGTGGCCGACGAGAACTTCTGCATCCAGTAGCTCTTTTATCTCCCGAAGCGTCACCTTGCTCTCCTTTGAAAGAAAATATGTTAAAAATCAATACTCTAACTCGTTCCCTGAAATCCGCATCCGCTTACCACAAGGAAAGGGGGGATGTCAATAAAATTGTCCCCAGGGGGAAAATAATTGCCCTTGATCTTGGTCCAATCGTGGTATAGCTGCGAGAGCTGCAAGCGAGGAGTGATGGTTTTCTTTGTGAACGATATTATGGAATTTTTATGGAACTTATGTTAATAATAAACCGATCTTTTTATGAAGAAAGGTTTTTTACCTATATCGATAAACGCTTTGAAGACGCGTTGGGATATGCCCTCCATGACTTGATCGACAAACCATCGATAATAATTGCGTTATTTGCCAGTGAGAAAAGCCGCGTAAAAAATCTTGACGACTTTTTGAAGTTCTGTTAGGGGGAAAAAACCGCTTGGATCCCTTGGGGGACTGGGACGGAAGGTTAGGGGAATGTAACAGGGACGAAATTCCAGGCCTCCCGTCAGTGACGGCGAGGCTTTTTTTGTTTAAGTGGGATGCGCCCATGAAGATTATCGAGACGGTCAAGGAAATGCAGTATTATGCCGAGTCCCTGAGAATCACGGGAAAGAAGATCGTCTTTGTGCCGACCATGGGCTACTTTCATGAGGGCCACCTCGATTTAATGAGGGTCGGCCGGAAGCGAGGGGATTGTCTGGTCATCAGTATCTATGTGAATCCGACCCAGTTTGGGCCCAACGAAGACCTGGCCAAGTATCCCCGTGATTTTGAAAGAGACCGGAAAATGGCGGCGAGGGTGGGTGTGGATGTCATCTTCTCCCCCCCCAACGAAGAGATGTATCCAGACAACTACCAGACCTATGTAAATGTGGAAGGGGTTACGGACAACCTTTGCGGACTATCCCGGTCCGGGCATTTCCGGGGTGTTACCACGGTGTGCTGCAAGCTTTTTCACATGGTCAAACCTCATGTCACCATTTTCGGCAAGAAAGATTTTCAACAATTGGCCGCCATCAATAGGATGGTCAGCGATCTCAATATGGATCTGGAGGTCGTCGCCATGGAGACGACGCGGGAAACGGACGGTCTGGCCATGAGTTCCCGGAATATTTATCTCAAGCCCGAGGAGCGGGAATCGGCCTTGAGCCTCAGCCGTTCCCTGAAAATGGCGAAGGAAATGTATGACCGGGGGGAAAGGGATGCCGGGGTAATCCTTGACAAGGTTCGGACATTTATCGAGAATCATCCCCATGCCCGGATCGATTACGTCCAGATCTGTGATACCAAGACCATGAAGGACGTTGAAAGGTTGGACAGCGAGACCGGTATCGTCCTGGCCGTGAGGGTGGGGACGGCCCGCTTGATAGATAATTACGTCTTCGGAGCTCCTCTGGAGATATGAAAAAGGAGTAGAAGTCTATGGAGAGGTTCATGCTGAAATCAAAACTACATCGAGCCGTCGTAACGGACGCGGATCTCCATTATGAGGGGAGCATTTCCATTGATGAAGGCCTGCTGGAAGCGGCGGACATCATTCCCTACGAAAAGGTCGCCATTTATAATGTGACCAATGGCGAACGTTTTACCACGTATGCGATCAAAGCCGCCCGGGGATCGGGAACCTTCTGCCTGAACGGCGCCGCGGCCCATAAGGCCTCCAAGGGAGACGTGATCATTGTTGCGACTTATGTTACCGCCGCGGCTTCAGAGCTCAAGGACTGGTCTCCTAAATGCGTTCTCCTCGACGGCAATAACAAAATCAAAAAAACAAGCTGAAACGCAGCTCTCAAGAACCGATTTAATTCAATATGATACGGACAAGGCTGGTAGATGCCTTGCCCGTTTGTCTGTCCCGGAGATCATCAGAAAATGAGAAAGAAAATCAGGCAGATATTTATTGCCGGACTGGCGGCCACGATTCCCATCGGTCTGAGCTTATATGTCCTCTTCTTTCTCATCGCCCTCATGGATAACCTCCTGAGGATCATCCCCACCCGTTTTCATCCCGATACCCTGTTGCAGTTCCACATCCCCGGCCTCGGCTTCATTTTCGTCATTGGGCTGATTTTTATCGCCGGCATGCTGATGAAGAGTTATGTCGGGAACAGGATTGTCAACCTTGGCGAAACCATCTTTCACAAGATACCCGTAATCCGGAGTGTGTATGACGGGGCCAAACAGGTTGTGGACAGATTGGTTGTCAATAAAAACCGTAGTTTCAAGAAGGTCGTCCTCATGGAATTTCCCCGCCCCGGTGTTTACACCGTCGGTTTTGTTACCGGTCCGGCAAATGATCGGATCTGGTGCCATGTCGGCCAGCCCTGTACCAACGTCTTTGTTCCCACCACCCCCAACCCCACCTCGGGATATCTGCTGGTTATTCCTGATCGGGATCTCATCGAAGTCAACATGACCGTAGAAGAGGCCCTTACCTATGTCATTTCCTGCGGGATCGTTCAACCCCAAGTTCTCAAAATGAAATTTGATCTAAAAAGTCATTGAAGTCATTCAGAGGGTTGTGTTATTAGCCGGAAAGATAATGCCACAAAAGGAGCGGGCCCCATGTATATCACGTCGGAGAGCGTCAAGGTCGGACACCCGGATATGGTATGTGATGCCATCGCAGCCAATATTATTGCCGAGATCCTGTCGGAAGAAAAGAAGATAGGCATGACCATCGATGATATGCCTCATTGCGGGCTGGAGGTCTTTCTTGGCAAGGGTCTCTGTGTAGTCGGCGGTGAGGTTACCACGCGCAGCTATGTGGATATCGATAAGGTAATAAGGAAAACGGTCCTTTCGCTTGGATACAGAGACTCCGCCGTCGGTCTCAACGGCAGTTCGCCGGGGATTCTCAATGCCATGATTCCCCAGTCCCCGGACATCAATATGGGGACGCGGGCCGGACTGGGAAAATATCATGAAATCGGCGCCGGTGATCAGGGCATTATTTACGGCTTTGCCTGTGATGAGACGCCGGAGTTCTTGCCCCTTCCCTATGTGTTGGGAAACCGTCTGATGCGGGCTTTTGAATATTGCGGTAATCCCGTTTTCGCTCCCGACGGAAAAGGTCAGGTGACCGTGGAATACGACGAAAAGATGGCGCCGGTCCGCGTCGCGACAGTCCTCATGTCCAATGCCGTCGATTATCTTCAGGTTCCCGATACGTTCCGCAGCACCATCGAACACGTCGCCCGCGATATTGCCATGGAGGCCCTGCAAGATCAAGTGGATGATAAAACGCTTTTTCTCTTCAACCCGACCGGTGAATGGCAGGCGATCAATTCCTGCAGCGCCGCCGATTCGGGAGTGACGGGCAGGAAGCTGGTCGTGCAACTCTATGGAGGTTATCCGGGGGCCCAGATCGGCGGCGGGGCGGTTGTGAACAAGACGCCGGGAAAAGTCGATTGTTCCGCGACTTTTGGTACTCGCTACGTAGCGAAAAATATCGTTGCCGCCGGACTGGCAAAGAGGTGCGCCATCCAGGTCGCTTACGCCATCGGGATCGCCGCACCCATTTCAATTTACGTCAATACCTTCGGAACGGGACAGGTCGGAGATGATGACTTGGGAAAAATGATTGGCGAGATCTTTGATCTTACCACCCGGGGGATGATTGAGAATTTCGATTTACTCGACAGCAGAACGTATAAGAAGATCTCCCGGACCCTGTTTATGGATGATTATCCCTGGGAGAAAACAGATAAGGTGGAGGCCATGAAGGCTGGGGCCGGCCGTTAAGATGAAACAAGGAGGATTTGTGGATTACAAAAAGATTGATCTATCAGTACCATACAAAGTCGCCGACATCGGTCTGGCCGACTGGGGACGCAAGGAAATGGAATTGGCGGAAAATGAAATGCCCGGCCTGATGGCGGTCCGCAAAAAATACGGTCCCAAGAAACCCCTCCAGGGGAAAAAGATCATGGGCAGCCTGCACATGACCATTCAGACGGCGATGCTCATCGAGACCCTCAAGGAACTGGGGGCGGATCTCCGCTGGGCCTCCTGCAATATCTTTTCGACCCAGGATCACGCCACCGCGGCTATTGCCAAAGCGGGTACGGCGGCCGTATTCGCCTGGAAGGGAGAGACCTTGGAGGAGTATTGGTGGTGCACGGAACAGGCGGTCACCTGGCCCGACGGGTCGGGTCCCGAATTGCTCGTCGATGACGGCGGCGATGCCACGCTCTTGATCCATCAGGGCGTTAAGATTGAAAAGAATCCGGATCTCCTTAAGGATATCCCCGAGAACAAGGAATTTCGCATCATCATGGAGCGTCTTGCCCAGGGATATAAAAAGGACAAGCAGCGCTGGCAAAGGGTTGCGGCCCAAGTGATCGGTGTTTCCGAGGAAACAACGACGGGGGTGCACCGTTTATATCAGATGCAAAAAAACGGGGAACTCCTGTTTCCCGCCATCAATGTCAATGATTCGGTGACAAAATCCAAATTCGACAACCTCTACGGCTGTCGCGAATCCCTTGTTGACGGTATCAAGAGGGCGACGGACGTCATGGTGGCGGGCAAGCTCGTGGTGATCTGCGGCTACGGCGATGTCGGCAAGGGATCGGCCCAGTCGATGAGAGGATTTGGCGCCCGGGTGGTCGTTACGGAAATCGATCCCATCTGCGCCCTCCAGGCGGCCATGGAAGGTTATGAAGTGGTAACCCTCGAAGATGTCGTAGCCAAGGCGGACATTTTTGTGACGGCAACGGGTTGTTGCGAGGTCATTTCCGGCGACCACATGGAAAAGATGAAAGACGAAGCGATCATCTGCAATATCGGGCACTTTGATAGCGAGATCGCCATGCACTACCTGGAGAACAGCAACCAGTGCCGGAAACAAACGATCAAGCCCCAGGTGGATAAGTGGACCCTCGCCTCGGGCCGGTCGATCATTGTGCTGGCGGAAGGGCGGCTCGTCAATCTTGGTTGCGCCACGGGCCATCCGAGTTTTGTCATGAGCAACAGCTTCACGAACCAGTGCCTGGCCCAGATAGAATTGGTGAAGAACAAGTATGAGCCGGGGGTGTACATTCTGCCCAAGATCCTCGACGAAGAGGTGGCGAGACTCCATTTGGGCCGGCTGGGAGCCCGGCTGACCAAGTTGACGAAAGCGCAGGCGGATTATCTCGGCATTGCCGCCAAAGGTCCCTTCAAGCCGGAGCAGTACCGCTACTAACAACCACGCCCGCAGCGGGCTCAATACAAAATATAAATCCCCCCATCCCCCTTTTGCAAAGAGGGATGGGGGGATTTTTTATATTGAATGGGAAAGATTATTTGCGGAGTAAAAGAATAAAGTGCAACCAAAGATAAAATATTGTATACTAGTAAGGCATGAAGATCAGCGTCGATCTTCGATCAAAGGGCCGATCCCGTTTCGAGTGGGCACCGAGGAGGTCGAGAATGACCGTGGTCGAGTCGAGGGGCAGCAGGGGTGTGTCGGCCCCCTATACCCATGCCAAGAACCAGAGACTGCTGATACGGATGGTCATCGCGAACGACGAGCGCGTTGTAGAGCTCAGGGTCTGCAAAGGATGGGGCTATGAGTAAAGACAACTTGAATGCTCTTGATGGTTTTATTTCTCACCTTGACAGTATCTTTTCCGTAACCAGTTACGATGCTCGGGAGATCATCGCTACTTTCCACCTGGAAATGGGCTCTGGACTGGCAGGAACGAAAAGTTCCCACAAAATGATCCCTTCTTTTGTCGGCCCGCCAAGGGGAAAGGAAAAAGGGAGGTATCTTGTCCTTGATCTGGGTGGAACGAACATCAGGGTCCTGGCCGTGGAGCTTGATGGAAAAGGAAATACAACCCTTTCCGCAGGCAGTAGATTTGTCATTCCTCAGGAGATGATGTGCGGTACAGGTGACGAACTATTTGATTACATAACAGATTGTATCCAGGTATTTTATGGTCAGCATTGTGTCGGCAGGCAACGGACCTACGATCTTGCCTTTACCTTCTCTTTTCCCGTAGAACAACGCTCGCTTGTTTCGGGAAAACTCATCGGCTGGACAAAAAAATTCACTGCCTATGGCGTGGTGGGCAAAGATGTCGTGGTGTTGCTCTCCGAGGCGCTGCAGCGCAAAGAGATGGGATTTATAAACGTGGTGGCATTGGCCAATGATACCGTGGGAACGCTTGTGGCCAAATGTTATTCTGATCCTTCCTGTGATATGGGCGTCATCCTTGGTACGGGAACAAACGCCTGCTATCGGGAAAAGGCTGCCCGTATCCTGAAGTCTCCAGGGCTTGCCCCTTTAGGAGAGATGATCATTAATATTGAGTGGGGGGACTTCAGTCAACTTAAGATGAATATTTATGATCAGGACCTGAACCGCGCCTCCCATAACGTTGACAAACAGCAGTTGGAAAAGATGGTTTCGGGGATGTACCTGGGTGAAATCGCCAGACGGGTTATCGTTGAGATGATGACTCAGGGACTGCTTTTCAGGGAGGCAAGTCCGTCTGCTTTTTCAAAGGAATACATGCTGCACACGGAGCACCTGTCTTTGGTAGCCAGGGGATATGACTTTTTCGCAGACTTTGGTCTCCGGGATGTTTCGGAAGTGGACAGAAGTACGATCCGGGAACTATGCCGCATTATTTCCACCCGATCTGCCAAGATAGCCGGCGCGGCAATTGCCGCAGTCGTTGCCTGGATGTATGTAAATATTGAGTCTTATCATACCATTGCGATTGATGGGGCCCTCTTTGAAAAATATCCGGGATATCAAGATCATATAGAGGGAATCCTGCGTGAATTGTTTGGAGAGCGCGCCAAAAGAATAAAACTCGCGCTTGTCAGGGATGGGTCGGGAATTGGTTCCGCCATTATCGGCGCCATAGCGGTATCTGACCGCCCAAGTGGCAGCGGGCATGATTCCGGTAGGCATCGAAGCTGAATTTGCCAAGGGAGGAAGATATGATCTCAGGCTACAAGCCCATTGTTTTTTATATCTGTGGAACGGCGGCACTGGGCGGTTTGCTCTTTGGCTTGGACCAGGGATTTATCGCCAATTCCCTGCCGACGATCCGGAAGGTCTACGGCCTCGACATTAAGGGCGCGGAACATTACTCAGCCATTATGGCAACGGGTGGTGTAATCGGCGCCCTTCTCTCCGGAATCTTTGCGAGGTATCTGGGCCGAAAAAGGAGCCTGGTGCTGTCTGGTTTTATCTTTTGTGCTGCTTCCCTTGTCTCGGCAATCCTTCCCCCCCTGGCGGTTTTGTTCACCTGACCATTGGTATCTTTCTAATTTCGGCAACCAATGTCTTTATTGCCAAGTGGATTGCGAACCCCCAAACAGCGCTTCCCCTCATGTTTGCCGTCATTGTTTTGTTTGCCGGTCTCATGTTTGCAGGTAGTATCTTTCTGCCTGAGAGTCCACGGTGGCTCATGCTCAGAGGAAGAAAAGATCAGGCAATGGAGGTTCTCCAAAAAACTCTCAATACTCCTGAGGATGTCCAACTTGAAATCAAAGATATCGAGGGTGCCTTGGGCAACCAAGGCACTCAGGTGGGCATCTTGTTTAAAGGCTATTTTATCAAGATTTTGTTGGTCGGAATTCTCCTCCAGATGTTCCAGCAGCTTGTGGGAATCAATTTGATGATTTACTATGCCCCGACCATTTTCGGATATGCAGGATTGACCGGTATTATCGCGATGATGACCGTGCCGACGGTCAATGTGCTTTTCACCTTTCCCGCTATTCGGCTCGTAGAAAAATGGGGCCGCAAGAAACTCTTGTACATTGGCGCCCTATGCATGTTCGTAAGCATGGTTGCCGCAGGTGTAGCTTTTACCATGATCGGCAATCAGCCTGACCCGGCAATGCTTGAACCAGCTCCCAAGTTCATCCTTATTTGCAGCGGTAATCTTCTATATCTTCGGCTTTGCCGTATCATGGGGACCGGTGGCTTGGCTTGTATGTTCGGAAATATTTCCCTTGCAGGGTCGTGAACTGGGGATGATGGTGACAACTATGGTGAACTGGACCTTTGCGGGGTTATTGATGGATAACGTCCTCACCTTCATGCAGATTCACGGGAACGCTTCAATCTTTTTCCTTTTTTCTTTCTTTTGCGTCCTGGCTGTCGTCTTCGTCGCGGCTTTTGTTCCGGAGACAAAGGGAGTGACTCTCGAGCAGATTGAGGTAAATCTCAGGTCCGGGAAAAAGATGAGATCTTTGGGAGATGTGCCACGATGATGCCCAATGTATGAGCAAGATCAGCCTCATTAACAAAAATAACAAGCAAATATTACCCTACGAATTAGGGGGCGAATCAGGTGTTGACCCGCCGGATCATGTAATACGCCGCCACGCTGAAAAGCAGGTTGGGAATCCATGCCGCCAGGAGGGGGTAGAGGGTTCCCGACCTGCCCAGGGAGAGGGAGAAAGCAAACACCAGCCAGTATGAAAACCCGATGATGACCCCGGCGCCGATGCTTTGCGCCACGCCACCGCTCCGCTCCGAACGCAGGGAAAAGCTGATCCCGATTACGAGGAGGATGATGCTGACGAAGCTGAAGGCCAGTTTTCCGTGGAGATCCACCAGGTAGCGGGTGGCGTCATAGCCTTGGGATTGCAGTTTGCGAATATACGGATAAAGTTCAAAGAATCCCATTTTGTCGGCTTCCTTTTGGACCTTCTTGAAGTCTGCCGGTTTTTCCGGAATATTAATTACTTGAGAAGCTACCTTATCCAGCTTGGGAACTCCGCCCCCGTCTTTCATCGAGGCGATGAGCACATTCTGAAAAATCCATTTCCCTTCCTGCCACTGCGCCTTTTCCGCATCAATTCTTTGGAGAAGACGGAATTTTGGATCCAGATAGTAAATCGTTATTCCATGGAGGGCGTTGTTTTGCACATCAAGCATGCGGAAATTATAAATGGCCCGATTGCCCCGGTACCAGATCTCATTCTGTTTGAATATCCCCATTGATTCCTGCTTCTGGACCTCTACGAGGCGGACGTGTTCGGCCTGCTGGAAGGCCCGGGGCGTAATGAGCTCACTGAACAGGAAAAGGGCGATACTGACGACGATACAAATGAGCAACAGGGGGAAAGCGAGGCGGTAAAAACTCACCCCGTTGGCCTTGATGGCCACGATCTCGTTATTTTTTGACAGGGTGCCGAAGGTCATGAGGGTTGCGAGGAGGATGACCGCCGGGGTCGTCTGAGAAACGATCGTGGGGATCATGAAAAAGAAGTGGGAAGCCATCTGGACAATGGTGGTGTTATTACTCATAAACATGCGGATCTTGCCAAAAAAGTCGATGATGAGATAAATCGAAATGATGGACAGGAGAATGAGGAAGAACAATTTCAGGTATTCCTTGATAATATAACGGTCCAGGATCTTCATAGTTGCATGATCATTTGGTTTTCTTGAAAAGGTTCGGCCAGCGGGGTTTTTCTTCCGCCGTCCGGAAAAATAGATATATTCCCGCGATTCCCAGGAGGATATTCGGGGTCCACGTGCCGATAAAAGGCGTTAGCTGTCCCGTTTCGGCGAGGGCTTCCCCTCCTAGGCGGATGAGATAGTAGATGAGGACCACTACGAGGCCGATGGAAAATCCCCAGAATTTAGCCGTGCGGTGCTTCCGGATGCCGAGGGGGATGCCGAGGAGGCAGAAAACCACCGTCGAGACGGGAATGGACAGCTTCTTGTGGATTTCGATGGCCAATTCCCGCAGATCCGTACCCTTGATCGTTTTATCCTGCATGCGCTTGATAATTTCCACGGTGGTCATTTCCGTACTGGCCTTGGTCTTGGCCTTCTCTTCCGTTATCGCCGCGCCCATATCCAGTTTGATGTCATAGCGGGCAAAGTCCATCTTACGATAATTCTTAAGATCCCGGTCCACACCGTGAGTGGCTCCATCCTCCAGGCACAGCGTGACGGTCATGACATTGGGGTTGGCGACCAGATAGCCCCTGGCGGCGATGATGGAAGACTGATCTTCTTGGTCGCGAGTGTCGGAGATGAGCACCCCTTCCATATAATCTCCGCTGACGGGTATCTTGTCGGCGTAAAGAAGGATCCCCTTGAAGTCATCGTTGAAAACCTTTTCCTTGATGCCGGCACTGGCCTTTTGCCTGGCAACGCTGAAAAGGAGGAGCTTGGTGGCGTAGTTGCCCTCGGGGACGAGAAAATAGCTCGTTACCGCCGTCAGAAAAAAGGTCGCAACGGTGGCCAGGAGGATGGGTTTGGAGATCTCGTAGAGGCTCATTCCCGACGCCTTCATGACGATTAGTTCATTATCGCTGGAAAGGCGTCCGAGGCCCATCATGATGGCTACAAAGAGGGAGATGGGAATGGTGAACAGGAGAAAGGAGGGCATCAGGTAAATGATCATCAACAGGATGTCGAATACGCGGATACCCTTGTTGACCATGAGATCCATGAGTTGGAGGATCTTCCCCATGAGGAGGACAAAGGTCAGAATGAAGAGGATCATGAAAAAAGGGAAGACGATCTCTTTCAGGATGTAGCGATGGATGATCTTTTTCATGATCCTCTCTATAGTTTACATCATTAATTTCAGCGGTTCGATGTATTCGGGGTCTTCCTTGTCCATGATCTCGACGATGTGTTGGTGCATGCGCCTTTTCATCTCTCCGAAAACGGGGCGCTTTTTCTTGAAGGTCTTGGCGAAGGCCACGGATTCTTTCATCAGTTCATCATGATCGGCACAGGCTTTGGTAACGATGTTGTGCGCTTCCAGTTCCTTGGCGTCCATGCGCCTGCCGCTGAATACCGCCTCTTCGAACTTGTAATAAGGCAGGGCCTTTTTCAGGAGGGCGAACATGCCCGGCAGGAAGGGGATGCTGATATCGACTTCGGGAAAGCAGAAGAAGCCCTTGTCCGATTTCATGAAGCGAAAATCACAGGCGCAGGCCATGATGCTGCCGTCGCCGAAAGCATGACCGCCGATCGCGGCGACGACGGGCATGGGGAAGAGAAGGATTTTCTTGAAGATTTTGTTCAGTCCGTACATAAAGTCCTTGATGGCCTGAAAATCCTTCTTGTTGAAAACATCCAGCAGCCAGGGCAGGTCGATTCCCTGGGACCAGTTCTTGGGGTCGTTGGAGGCAATAACGACCGCCGAGATTTCCTCATCTGCCTCAATCTCGTCGAAGGCTTTTAAAATGGCTTCGATAAACAGCGGGTTATGCCTGTTTTCACCGTTAGTCATCGTAAGGATTGCGACGTTTTCGTCTTTTGTCCATTCCAGTATCGCCATAGCATATTCCTCCCTGAGGTAGTTTTTGGTAGCCGGCCATTGCCCATTCCCGAGCCTGGAAGTCAGTTAGCACAATAGACTTGATATTTCAATCAGCTAAAATGGCGATAATCCATTTGACAATTTCCGCCCCCCAAGGATAAAAAGTTGGCCATGAAAGTTCTGTGAAAGGAATATCCGATGAAGATTAAAACACTTGTGATGTTGATTTGCTTGCTGTCTTTCGGGGTCGCCGATGCGCGCGAAATGAAAGCCAAAAAAACAGCCCCCCCGAGCAACTATGGGACAACGAACCAGTATTACTCCCAGTTGATCTCGGGGGGGACCCCCGACGTCGCAGAGCTTAATCTGTTTGCAAACATGCTGCCTAAAGGCGGCGATATCCATCATCATTACTCGGGAGCGATCTATGCAGAGACTTATCTGGATTGGGTCGGGGAAAAAAATTACTGCATTTACCGTGAAAGCGATGGGCAACTGAAGGCGCAGAAGTATCGTATCGAGATCAAGCCTGCCGCCGAGCTTGCCGAAGGGGCCGTCAAAATATGCATCAGCGCCGATGCGGTTCGCAGGGACAATGCCTTCTACCGGGAATTACTCATGCGCTGGTCTGACAAAGACTTCAGCAACCACTATCACGAGCAACCCGCGCCGGATCAGCAGTTTTTCGACACCTTCGCTTTTTTCGGCCCCGTTTCGAACGCCGCCTTCCAGGACGGTTTGCAGTCCCTCAAAGACCGCGCCAAGGCCGAGAATGTCCAGTATATAGAGACGATGCTGAAAAAGCCTCCCGACATCGCCAACCCTCACCTGGCTAAATTAATCAACGACCTGAAAACGGAAGCCACGGAGGACGATACGGAGGCGGTCTTGAGTGAATGTGCCGACTTTATGGATGGGGATGCCGCTGCCAAGGCGAAGATCGACGACTATGTCAAAAGTTTGGAAGAGGTTGCCGCGGGCATCTATGACGCCGCGTTCAAGCTCCGCTTCCAGGCCTATGTGTCGCGCAACAACGCTCCCGCAAAGGTATTCTCCGGTTTGTATGCCGCCTTTGCCGCCGCAAAATCCAGTAATCTTATCGTTGGTGTCAACATTGTCGGTCCGGAGAACGGTCATGTTGCCATGCGCGACTACTCACTCCATATGCAGATGTTTCGTTTTTTGAATCAGCGCTTTCCAGGGGTTAAGCTCTCCCTCCATGCCGGCGAGCTGGTATTGGGGATGGTTCCCCCCGAGGGTTTGAAGAGCCATGTCCGTGAAGCCGTGGAGATAGCTATGGCGGACCGGATCGGGCATGGTGTGGATTATTGCGCATGAGACGGATCCCGACGAGCTGCTGGAAGTACTGAAGGAGCGCAAGGTCGCCATCGAGGTGACTCTGACCAGCAACGCTTTTATCCTCGGGGTGAAAAACGAGGCTCATCCCGTACAGATGTATCGGTATCATAACGTGCCCTTCGTAATTTCCACCGACGATCCCGGCGTGTCCCGCAGCAGTTTGAGCAACGAATACCTTTTATTTATGGTCCGGTATCGCCCCTCCTATGACGAACTGAAAAAAGTGGCCTACAACAGTATCCGCTATTCTTTTTTGAGTGAGAGTGAAAAGGTCGAAGAGATCAAATCACTGGATAAACGCTATGCCAATTTCGAAGCCAGGATAGCAAAAATGGCGGGTTACGGGCGGGCAGGCAGCTCCCCTGGCGCGCGCAGGAGCCGTGGCCGTTAAGCTGATCCTGTCAATGGACCGATAAGTCGATCAGCCGGTATAAACGCTTCATTTCCGGTTAATCAGCCAGAGGATCAGAGAAAGGATCACACTGGCGACGATGCTCGTCGCGAGGGGGAAATAGAAGGTAAACTTTTCTCCCTTGTAGAAAAGATCTCCCGGGAGCTTGCCTACCCAGGGGATCTTTCCCCCGATAATCATCAACAGGCCGACACCGGCGACGACGAGGCCGATGATCAGAAATATCTTGCCGAACTGAGAGAAATCATTCATTGGTGCATTACCTCGGGTCAGTGATAACCTCGGGAATCTTCTTATTGGCCAACCAGATGATAACGCGCTATTTCAACCGTTCCATATTCTTACAGGCCTGGGAGTCTTTCAGCTTTTCACAGAGGTACTGGTATTCGGATTTTGCCTTTCCGGGCAAGCCCATCTCCTCGTAGATGGCCCCCCGGCGGTTAACAATGTGGGCGGCAAGCATCCTCCAGAGGCATCCCTCCGCCTCGCTTCGGGTCAGCTTCAGTAATTTTTCATCTCCTCCCCCCTGGATGGCCTGGTAATCGTCATCCGTCAGCAGGTCTTTAGCATGGCGAAGATGCTGATCCAGTATCGCTTTCGCTTCTTTCAACTCCTCCAGGGCCGAATCGTACTGTTTCTCGAAGGCCGCGGCTTTGAACAAATAGACCCTTACTAAAATCAGGGCATTTTCGCCCTCCGGCCTGCCTGAATTAAGCAAACGGATGGCCTCGGAATAGTCCCGGAGTTTGTTTTCCCGGCGATCATCCAGATCGGCCCTCAGAATATAATCCTCCGCCTTCCCTTTTTTCCGGGAGATTTTGATGTTCAGCCCCTTCAGGGTCTCTTCTTTTTTCCTTTCATCCACAAATGCGGATGCGGGATAAATCTTCTTAATCAGCTTTGCCACTTCGCTTTTCTGCATCGCGTCATCTGCATCTTTGACATCTTTTTCCTTCCCCGCGTATATCTTTTTTGATTCCGCCATGTCTTTTTTCCAGAACTCAGTTTTGCCCATGTCACTATAAAGGTTTGCCCGGTTCTCGTAATACCCCCCGAGCTCGCTGCAGTCAGCTTCCCGGCAGAGAACGATGGCCCGTGATATATCACTGATGGCCTTGTCGTCGTCTTCGCTGTAATAATTAGATCTTTTCGCGTAATATTCCGGATTGTCCGGTTTAAGGGAGATAGCGAAATTGATATCGTTGAATATCTGCTCAGCATACTTTTTTTTGATCTCACTGAGGACCGCAACACTTGCTTGCCGTGCCTGGGCAATCTGCCCCTGGATCTTCTTGAGGCGGTTGTAAACATCCGCCCTCATTGCATAAGCTTCGGCGTGGCCTTTATAGAGGGAAATGGCCTTGTTCAGATCGGATAAGGCCTTTTGCAGATTTTCCTGTTGCACCGTGCACTCCGACGGCCCCTTGCTCAAAAGCATAGCGCAGTCATCGCTACTGAAGCTTTTGGCGAGATCGGCCCTTCTGATATAGGCCGCGACAAGGGCCGGATTCAATTCAATAGCCTGATCGTACGCCTTCATGGCCATTTCACCGCCCCCTAGTTCGGCCGCTTTCTCCAGCCAGAGGTTTGCTTTGAAACGTTTCTCCTCATTGGTGATCTCCGCCAGGACCTGCTTTTTCTCTTCACCGTGGGCCTCGGTCAAGCGTTTTTTGAGGGCTTCCATTTCCCCGGACTGGCGGTCATAATCGGCTTTCAATCGGTTATAGGCGTCGAGGACCCCTTTGTCATCTCGTACTTTTTTGAGATTGGCCGCCACTTCCTCCGTGGTTATGACCGCCGTGATCTGCACCTGAAACTTGATGGCGTCCAGATCGCCGACCACGGATTTCTTCCTGCCGAGGACGGTTATCTTCATGGCATGATTGGCGACGACTTCCACCACATCCTTGGCAAGGGTCAGGTTCTCTATTTGCGAGTAGCTCTTCACAAAGACCCCCGCCTCCTCTGCGGCATTCCGGGCGGCCTGTTTCATGGCCCTTTCTTCCGCGATGGCCATGGTCTCTCCCGCCCCCATGGTATATTCCCCCTCGGCAATAATTTCTCTCGTTTCACAACTCCCCCTGGCCGGGAAAAGGGACAGCAAGATCATCAGGCAAAGAATAAGATACTTCATGTTTTGCTCCGCATTATAAAAAATATCAATTCGCCCATAGATCCTCCGGTAAATAACCTGTTTGGCATGTGGCCAGCAGCGGCGGATCAATAAGGTTTACTCCCATTGAAATAGGTCGTTGCCATAATTGGTCCCTCATATGTGAGAAAATGTGCGGCATAATGGCGCTAAATAGCTATAAAGTCAAGAAATTATTGATGTATGTCTGGGGGTGTGGTTGTTGTTGATGTGAAACGGACATGGGGGACAGTAGTCACAGAAAGGGGTGAGGATTAAGGGGCAGATCCCTCCCCGCCCCAGCCCTCCCCCTGCCGGGGAGGGAGGTAGTAGTTCAAGTCCCTTCCATGCATGGGGATCAGTATTTTTTTATTGTCTCTTCCCCCTCCAGGACCCGCAGACCGCCGGCCGCCAAGGCCGCCACTTCATCCTCTCCGGGATAAACGGCAACGGGGGCGAGGAACCGGACCCGCGCTGCGATCAGCCCGGTCAGCATTTCCGAATGGGCGATCCCGCCGGTGAGAACGATCCCGTCAAGTTCTCCATTCAGCACTACGGCCATCGCCCCGATGTCCTTGGCGACCTGATAGGCCACGGCGGTAAAGACGATTCGAGCCTTTTCGTCCCCCCTCTTTATCCTTTCCTCGACCTGCTGGACATCCGTCGTGCCCAGGTAGGCCGCCAGGCCGCCCTGTCCCACCAGCCGACCCTGGAGCTGTTTTTTATCGAGGTTCCCGGAAAAGGCGAGGTTGATAAGATCCATCGTAGGCAAGGAGCCGGCCCGTTCCGGGGTGAGCGGCCCCTCGCCGAGGCCGTGGGTGCAGTCGATGACCCGCCCCTGCCGATGGGCGCCGATGGTGATCCCGCCCCCGAGGTGGGCCACGACGACGTTAATGTCCTCGTATCTTTTCCCCAGGGCGGCGGCGAAACGCCGCGCCGCGATCTTCTGGTTCAAGGCATGAAAAGCGCTTTTGCGCTCAATCTCCGGAAGCCCCGATACCCTCGCCAGAGGTTCGAATTCATCGGTGCTGGGCGAGTCGATGACGATGGCCGGCATGCCGAATTGCTTGGCAATGCTCAGCGCCATGGCCGGACCCAGGCCGACGGGTGTTTTCCGTACTTTCCCGCCAACAGCTCGGCGCACATGCTTTCGTCTATCCGATAGGCCCCGGCGGGGGCCGGTTTTCCCAAGCCGCCCCGGCTGACGACCATGTCGATCTCTTTGAGATTGATCATGTTTTTCTTCAGTAATTTCATCACGTCCATTTCCCGCAGGGGGAGCTGCTCGGCAAGGGTTGCATAGTCGGCCAGATCTTCACTGCCGTAACGGATGTTTTCCAGGGCTTCGGGGGCAGCGCCCCCGAAGGAGGCAACCTTGGTAGAGGTGGAGCCCACATTGATGACGAGGAGACAATGCTGCTTAACCATTGGCCCCTCCGTTCCGGCAGGCGAGGCAGGCCAGGGCGATTTCCGTCAGCCGGTTTTCAGCGGCGACGATGGGTAGGTTCAGGATCACCGGCTTGGAAGCTCCCATAACCAGGCCCGCCGTCTGCATCTTTCCGAAGAAAACAAGGGCCTCGGCCAGCAGTTGCCCCGTGTCGATTTCGGGGACGAGATAAATATCCACGTTGCCCGTCACGACGCTTTGGAGCCCTTTCCGCCCGGCGGCCACCTGGCTCAGGGCGCAGTCGATATCGAGAGGCCCTTCCACAATGGCCTTGCCGAATTGCCGGCGCTCTCCCATCTTGGCGAGAATCGCCGCGTCGAGGGTGGAAGGAATGCCGGGATTGACCTGTTCGATGGCCGCCAGGACCGCCACTTTCGGCGCTTCGATGCCGAGGAGGCGGGCGAGTTGCAGGGCGTTCATGAGGAGCTGCTGTTTTTCGACCAAGGTCGGATTGCTATTGATAAAGGTATCCGTTACGAGGATCAGTTTTTCCCGCTTTAAGAGAGAAAAGATGGAAACATAGCTTGGGACCCCGCCTTTGGGCAATAGCCCTTGCTCCTTGTCACGGAGGGCCTCGAGAAGCTCCCGGGGGGGCGGCGCCGCCCTGCATGAGGATGTCGCCCCTGCCGTCGCGGACGATGGCAACCGCCCGTCTCATAATCCTCCCGGAGTTCGTATTTTCCCACGGCAAGCGGGGACCCGCCGACCAGGGCTGCCAGCGAGCTGCCGGCGCCAACAAGGATCGGGATGATCAACCCGGCGGAGGAAGCTGCGGCCAGGAGGGAAATGTCCGTCGCGGACGGGGAGGGGATGACAAGCTTCTTTGGCCTGTTTAGCTTTGCCGCTGCCAGTATCTCTTTGAAAGAGATCACCATCTCACTGCACCTCCTTTTTCATGCGATCGGCAAGGACGACGCTCATGGCGATCTGTTGGACGATGTTGTCGTTGAAGTCGGACCGGGCGGGAATGCAGACCGGCCCCCGGGAAGTGGCGACCAGCGAACTCCGGGTAACGTCGAGAAAGAAGTCGAGCTTGCAGATGATGTTGCCCGTGTCGAGACAGGGAACGAGGAGGATATGGGGCATTTCCGCGCCGCTGATGCTGCCGTAAGCCACCCGGCGGTCCCGACCGCCCAGGAAGATGTCCGCAAATGAAGTCGCCGGAACGATTTCGCAGGCCCCGAAATCTCCGGCATCGCCTGCCTTTTGCAATGCTTCGTAATCTTCGTATGAGGCCAGTTTCCCGCCGACTTCCCGCTGGCCGGACAGAACGGCGATCTTCGGACGGGGGTAGCCCAGGAGGTGATACACAAAGACGGCGTTTTTGATGATTTCCCCCTTGGCCTTGAGGTCCGGCTTGATGTTGACGCCCGTATCGGTAAAAACGACGAGGTGATCGATCCCGGGGACCTCCCAGAAAGTCACGACGCTCACCGTCATGTCCGAACCGGCCTTTGCCTCCTCGCGGATGATGGAGCGGTAGATATAGGAGGTCGGGATTTGCCCCTTGCCGGCGATGGGTGCCGCGCCGGAAAAAAGCATTCTGATCCCGAGATCGGAAATGCCCTGGAGCTCGTCGCCGGAGATTTTTTGGAACGGACTGATATCGAAGGCAACCTTTTCCGCCGCTTCCGCGATCTTTTGGGCGTTGCCGATGAGGACGGGTTCGATATAGCCAAGTTCCGAGCTTTTCTTGACCGCCAGCATGAACTCTTCATCTTCGGGAGCCAGGACGGCCATCTTCTTCGGTCCTTTCTCCCGCGCCAGCCTGGCAAAATCGCTTAATGATCTGATCATTGCCGCATCCTTTCCGGTATCTTAATTTAGCGGATATATTCACTTGTGCGGCAGTGTATGATAGGTTTTTTAAAATGTAAAATATATTATTCATCTCAGTTTGATATTTTTTAAGAATAAATATGATTAAGAGATCAAAGAAATAAGCGTGATATATCAATCATCTGGGCGACGATAATCCATTTGACAATTTATGCTCGCAAGGGTTAGAAGTCTCACATGAAAATCAACTGGGAACGGACGACCCTTATCTTTGTGGGTATTTTAACCCTGCTGCGCCTGGCCGTGGCCCCCACCTTCGGATTAGGGGTCGATGAGGCCCATTATTTCCTTTATGCCTACTTCCTCGATTGGAGTTATGTGGATCATCCGCCCCTGGTCGGGTGGACTCACTGGCCTCTCTACGCCCTGTTCGGAACAAACGAATTCCTTGTCCGCCTGCCGGCGATTCTCCTTTTTGCGGGGGTTTCCTTATTTGTTTACCGCTTTACCCTTTCCTTTTCCGAATCGGGATCGATCTCCTTTCTGTCCGTCGTCGCCGTCAACAGCCCATTTATTCTCAATGCCATGGGCATCATGCTCCTGCCGGACTGTTTCCTCCTGCTCCTCGTATTTCCCCTTATGACCACGATCAGGAAGATATCGGAAAGGGGAGAGATCCGGCATTTTGTCTGTCTCGGCCTGCTGCTCGGTCTGGCCGGTCTGGCCAAATATACGGCTGTTTTGTTTGTTCCTCCCCTCCTGATCTTCCTGATCATGAAGAAGCGCTACAACCGGATCTTTTCCCCGGGGATGTTCCTGGCGGCGGGTATTGCACTGTTGATGATCAGCCCCGTTCTGTACTGGAATATGCAAAATGACTACATCAGCTTCCGCTACCAGGGCGGCCATGTGCTGGCTGCTACCAGCCCGATGGTCAAGTCTTTTTTGGTTTCCATCCTGACCCAGTTCGGGGCCTATAGCCCGTTCCTCTTTCTCATGGCCTTTTACGGTTTGTACAAGGGCTGGAAATCTACGGATGACCGTATCCGCCTCTCCGTGCTCTTCGGCGTCTTTATTTTATTCTTCTTTTTTTATTCCTCTCTCTATGAGCGTACCCTGCCTCATTGGCCGAGTCTTTTTTATCTCCTCTTCATCCCCATTGGCGCCTATTACCTCCTCTCGTCAGGGAGCAGCAGAAAACGAAAATATTTTTATTTTTCAGTTGGTTTTAGTTTAACCATTACCCTTTTTCTCTACGCGGCCCTTCCGGCCAAGTGGTTCACCTTTCCCGATTATAAATCTCCCTTCCGGGATATTGTCGGTTTTGAGACGATTGCGAGGGAAGGGGATGCGCTGCTGCGCCGGGGACCAACCGGAAGGGACGCCGTGCCACCGCCCCGCCGGGCTCTCGCCGTAACTAACTGGACCATGGGCAGCCGGATGCTCTATTACAACCTTCCCTACGGTCACGAGGTATATGTCACGGACGACCGGAAGGATCAGTTCGATGTCTGGCAGCAGACGGCGCCAAAGGGATATGACCTGCTCTTTGTGAATACGCATTTTCATCAAATGGATGTCTCCCGGAATTACCGGTGCGACGCCTCGGAGCCGGTAAAGAAGATTGACATCATCCTGAACGGAGGCAAGGTCGATACAATTGAGTATGTCTGGTGCCGGAATTATCAGGGACCGAGATAACCGGGATGGGATAATTATTCAGAATAAATTTTAGGTGTAGCTTATGATTGCCGGAGGTCCGGAAAAACATAACGATTTGTCAGGCAAAGAGATATTGATCTTCACGCTGTTTATCTTTGCGGCGATGGGGGGCAGTTTTTTTTACGTTGATCTTCCCGTCGCCGTCGCCAGCAGAGCTCTCGATATGGAAATCGTGAGCGTCTTTCAGGTCATCACCCGCCTGGGAAATGCGGCCTGGTATCTTATCCCCGTGGCCCTTCTTTTCTTGCTCTTTCATTATGCCTGGAAGCGGGAACAATGGGCTCGTTGGTCTCTCTTTGTCTTTTCCGCTGTTGCCGTCTCCGGCCTCACCACCGACCTGGTCAAATGGCTTGCCGGCCGCTGGCGTCCCAAGGCGCATCTCCAGGATCAGCTTTATGGCTTCGATTATTTCGGGATTGGCTATGAGGCCACTTCCTTTCCCTCCGGCCATACGACGACCATCTGGGCTTTTTGCATGACCATGACGATGCTTTTTCCCCGTTACCGCCTCGTCTGGTATGTCCTGGCAATCCTGGTCAGCATCAGTCGGGTTATCGTAGGCGCCCATTATTTGAGCGATGTCTTCGCCGGGGTCTATGTGGCCGTGATAACTGTGTATTTGCTCAAGGCACAACGGTATTTTCGCCTCGAACCCCTAACCGGCGAGGGGATGTCTTAAAGATTTAGGAGAGATTATTGAATACCATTGCATCGGGCACCGTCGCAGCCTCCCTGCCTATCACGATCAGGTCCTGGAACTACGGGGAGGAGGGGACTGGCGGCTTCTGCCCACGACGGAATTCCAGGTCGCATCGGCCCATTAGGTGGAGGTATTTATATCTCTGCCGCGTTAGATAGAAAATGCCCTCACGAGGAGGTACGGAGGAGATACGACCGATTAGATCGTCCCTTGCTTTGAAAGCAGGGCGTTGGGATAAGGGAGAAGGACGATAAACATGATGTTGATGGGGCTCAGGAAGAGAACTACCGTATCCATCTGCCGCACATAATCTTAACAAGCGGGCATCTTTCCGATTATCTTTTTTCCAATTATCCTTTTTGCAGTTCCCGTTCCCTGGTGACGCAGTAAACGCCACGCCCTTCGAGGGCCGGGGCGAAGCAGAGATTGTCCGATATGCATTCCGCCTTACGGAGATCGCCTTCCTGCCAGCGCCGGATCAGCCCCGGTTCCCGGATGAAGGGGCGGCTCATGGAGATGTAATCGGCAGTGCCGTCGGCAACGAGAAGGTCGGAGACCTCAAAAGACCGGTTGCCCCCGACGAGAATCAGGGGCAGATTAACAGCCTCCCGCAGCTTTTGCGCCTCTTCCCGGAAATATGCCTCCCTTTCGGGAGCGTTGATCCGTGAGCGGCTGGGTGAGAGTTTGCCGCTGACGATGGTCCCGCCGCTCAGCTCCACGGCGTCCACCCCTGCCGCCGCCAATAATCTTACTGCCATGGCGGCATCATCGGCAGTCAGGCCGTTTTCGATAAAATCCCGGCCGTTGATCTGGATCAGGAGGGGGAAGTCATTCCCCACCATATCCCGGATGGCATGACAGATTTCCCGGTGGATACGGGAAC
>DYRD01000022.1:0-29576 GCA_020718905.1 Syntrophus aciditrophicus
AACCGGGGCACGATAAGATACCCGCGAGTCGTCACTGTGATTTGTTATTCCGACTCTAAATCAAAGATGATATCAAGGCGGCGAGGAAGGGGCGACGCAGGCGTATTATTTATACGTCGAGGAGCCGATGACGATGCCAACGAAGATATGGCTTTGATTTAGACTCGGAATTAGTGGAGAAGGCTGCCGAGGCGACTCCAGCGGACGGAATGATCTTCCTTATTCCATGACCAATAGATGACAAAGGCTTTGCCCATGACATCCTTGAGATCTACAAAACCCCAGAAGCGGCTGTCATAGCTCTGATCACGGTTGTCTCCCATGGTGAATATGGTGCCCTTGGGGACGGTAATGGGGCCGAAATTGTCCCGGGGCTGGATAGCTCCGGGAATGATGAAATCGTCGACATAGACGCCGTGCTTATCCTCGTAGGGCATGCCATTGAGGAATATCTTTTTGTTTCTGATCTCGATCGTATCTCCGCTTATCCCGACAACCCGCTTGATGAAATCTTTGGATCTGTCTTCAGGATAAATAAAAACGACTATTTCCCCTCTTTTGGGATCGCTGATCGGGATCAGGGTGTTCCGGAAGTAGGGCATCTTGATTCCGTAGCTGAATTTGCTCACTAAAATGTGGTCGCCGATAAGCAGTGTCGGTTTCATGGATCCGGAAGGGATCTTGAAGGCCTGTACCACAAAGGTGCGGATAAAAAATGCGATGAGGATGGCAATGATTATCGCTTCTGCGTATTCCTGAATCTTCGATTTGGTTTTAGTCATAATACCGTTTTATTCCTCGATATGCTTTATTTAGTTGCGAATCTGCAGCAAAGCGTCGGTAAGGGGATCATTAAGGCGCCAAAGCTCTCATGAATAAATGGCCGTGAGGGAGATGCCCACCATGGTAAAGGCGAGCGTGCCTTTTACGCAAATTCCCGCAATCCGTCCCAAAATCATTCCATAGCCGGCCCGAAAGGCCGGCTTCATCTGCTGTTGCCTGATCATTTCAACGGTGAACACCCCGGCGAAGCCCCCTAGAAAAGCACCTGCAATCGCCCCGAAGCCGAGGAAGAAGGGTGTCAACAGCGTTGCCCCGATCATGCTTCCGGCAATGGACGCCCAGAATCCTTTTACTGACAGGCCAAATTGCAGGGCCACGGGCATGCCGATAAAGAATTCCAGCGTTTCTGCAAGGATAGCGAGGACGATCATAATCACGATTACCTTCCAACCGATGGTGTGGAAACCGGTGACCAGGGCATAGACAACGACGTCGGCGGCGATGAGGATCGTTCCGGGCAGTCCGAAAATAATCGAAAAGAACCCTAAAAATAGAACGATGATAAACAGGCTCACGCCGATGATTTCGAGAGGCGACAATTTGCTATTTCCTTCTCGGGCGCGACGGCCAGTATTTTTCCCAGGCCAGGACGACGGGACTGGCGATGAACACGGAGGAATAGGTTCCGAAGATTACCCCTACGAGGAGGGCGAAGGCAAAATCATTGATCACGGCGCCGCCGAATGCATATAGAACCGCCACGACCAGAACTACGGTGAATGATGTCAGAATGGTCCGGCTCAGGGTCTGGTTGATGCTCTCGTTGATTACCGTAGGGAGGTCCTTTTTCACATTTTTCGGGATATTTTCCCGGACACGGTCAAAAACGACAATGGTATCGTGAATGGAGTAGCCGATGATCGTCAGCAGGGCCGCGACGATGGTGAGCGTAAATTCCTTTCCCGTCAGGGAAAAGATCCCCAAGACTACGATAACGTCATGAATGACCCCGATGATGCCGCCGACAGCGAAACGTAATTCGAAACGGAAAGCGATGTAGATGAGCATGCCGATCCAGGAGAACACTACCGCCAGAATGGCTTTTTTTGTCAGGTCCTTTCCGACCTTTGGTCCGACAACCTCCACTCGTTGTACCTGCAGATTTCCTTTTCCATAAGCGGCGTTCATGGCCTCTTCGATGCGGTCGGCCAGACCTTTCACGTCCGAGGTGGATTCGGCGGTCCGGACCGCGACCTCATTCACGCCAAAGGGCTGGATGATGGCGTCGGAGATGCCGATCCCCGTCATGACCTTGCGGATGCCGTCGGCAGATGTTTCCTGTTTGAATTTGATCTGGACGAGGGTGCCCCCCGCAAAATCGATCCCGTAGGTAAATCCCTTCCAGATAAAGGATATCACGCATAGAATCGTCAGGACGACTGAAAAGATGACGCACCACTTCATTGCGCCGATAAAATTGATATTGATGCCTGGTTTAACGAGTTCCATGTCTGCTCCTTATCACACACTAACCTTGGAGATCTTGCGATTCCAGATAAAATAGTCGAAGATGATCCTCGTAACGAATACCGCCGTAAAGAGACTGGCGACAATACCGACGCTCAGGGTCATGGCAAAACCCTTGACCGGCCCCGTACCGAATCCGAAGAGGAAAAGGCAGGCAATCAGGGCATTGACATTCGTATCCAGGATGGTGAGAAACGCCTTGCCGTACCCCGTTTCCACCGCCGCCCGGGGCGTTTTTCCCGCCCGGAGTTCTTCCCGGATCCTTTCAAAGATTAGCACATTGGCGTCCACCGACATACCGATGATCAGGACGATGCCGGCAATGCCGGGCAGGGTCAGGGTGGCCCGGAACGCGGCGAGAAACCCGAGGAGAAGGATTATATTCAAAATCAGGGCGATATTGGCTACTACTCCGGAGAGTTTGTAATAGACGATCATGAACAGGGCGACGGCGAATAAGCCGATAGCGGCCGCCCAGGTTCCCTTGTCGATGGAATCCTGTCCCAGGGAAGGTCCGACCGTTCTCTCTTCCAGGATGGTGACGGAGGCCGGTAAAGCCCCCGCCCGGAGTACGATGGAGAGATCTTTGGCCTCGTCCATGGTGAAGGACCCGGTGATCTGCGCGTTGCCGCCGGAAATCCTTTCCTTGATTACCGGGGCGGAATAGACGGCGCCGTCCAGGACTATGGCCATGCGCTTTTTGACGTTTTCTCCCGTAATCCGGTCGAAATCCGAAGCGCCCTGGGCATTGAACTTCAGGGCAACGTGGGGTTCGCCAAACCGGTCGCTAATAGCGACTTTGGCGCTTTCAAGAGCGCTGCCGGTCATGACGGTCTTGGCCTTAAGCAGGATCGGGTTGTTGGCACGGCGTCCCGATTCCCGGTCGATCCGGTATTCATAGGCGAACTGACTGCCTTCGGGGATGTTTCCCCGCACCGCTTCTTCAAGGGAGTGCTCTTCGTCGACAATTTTAAATTCCAGGAGGGCCGTCTTCCCGATGAGGTTTTTCGCCCGGACCGTGTCTTCGATGCCGGGCAGTTGGATAACGATGCGGTCCTTTCCTTCCGGGATGATTTCCGGTTCCGTAACGCCGAATTGATCGATACGGTTGCGGATAGTCTCGAGGCTCTGCTCGACGGCGTGTTTCTTGAGTTCACCGCCCCGCTTTTCTTTTATACGGATAGGAACCGTTTCCCGCCCGTCACGGATTTCCGAGGGGCCGGCTTCCAGGTCAGGATAGGAATCTTGCAGTATTTTCTCAAATGCCGCCTTGGATTGGCTGTCGGGAAACTCATAGGCTGCGGCCAGGGACCCCCCTGTTCTCTCGATGTACCGGAAACGGATCTTTTCATCCATCAGGGGCTCTTTCAGGCTTTCCGCAGACCGGGACAGGATGGCCTCCACGGCTTTGTTGGTGTCCACTTCCAAGACCAGGTGGATGCCTCCCTGAAGGTCGAGACCCAAAGGAATCTTTTCGGCCGGGAGATGCTTCTTCCAAAAGTCGGGGAGATTGTCCGTCAGGGACGGAATGAGATAAAAAAGGGCGGCAAGACAGACCAGAACCGTTATGGCCGCCCGGATGCTAATGCTTTTAATCATGCCTAACCTCGCTTATCGTTGATCATCTTTAATAGCTAGTTTGCAAGCGTTCATGAATCTTATTCCTTGCCTGCCTTCTGGAGCACGGCGGCGATGAAGCTTCTAGAAATCTTGATCTTGATTTTATCGGCAATCTCGAGGGTAACAATTGTATCTGTCAATCCGACGACCTTTCCATGAATCCCCCCGGAAGTAACTACCATATCCCCATGGGCCAGGTTAGCGAGCATGGCCTTTAATTCCTTCTGTTTCTGCTGTTGGGGCCGGATGAGAAGAAAATAAAAGATGGCGAACAGAATTGCCATTACGAGCATGAAACTCCAGTCGCCTCCGGCCCCCGGCATACCGCCCCCCATTCCTCCCAGTGCATAAGCTGTATCGATCAATTACCTTTCCTCCTTAATTTGCATCCTTCCCATCGATTCATGTCCCGGGATAGGATTATTACCATCCCTTAATCTTGCACCTTAAATTGCTTAAAGCAATCATTATTGATGGCCTCCCGGATTCTCTCCATAAGGGCCATGTAATGTCGCAAATTATGAATCGTGTTGAGGATCATCCCCAGGATTTCACCACTGACAAACAGGTGCCTCAGATAGGCCCGCGAATAGTTTCTGCAAGTATAACAATCGCATAGGGCATCTAAAGGTGAGTGGTCATCACGATAACGAGCGTGCTTTATAACAATCTTTTCCCCACTTGTAAACAATAATCCGTGCCGGGCCGAGCGGGTCGGCATTACGCAGTCGAACATGTCGGCGCCGCAGGCCACACAATTGACCAGATCTTCCGGGGTTCCAACCCCCATGATATAGCGGGGACGGTCTTCCGGGAGTTGCGGAGTCATTTCCCCGACAATGGAGAGCATTTCTTCTTTGGGTTCGCCGACGCTGAGTCCCCCCAGAGCCAATCCTTCAAAGGGGAACTCCATAAGGCCCTCCAGAGATTTCTTGCGTAAATCCATGGACATTCCCCCCTGGACAATGCCGAAAAGGGCGGCGGGGGAGTTTTTCCGCTGCTCGTCGCAACGTTTCGCCCATCTCAGAGTCCGTGCGAGGGATATTTCGGCCTCCCCGCTAGTAACCGGATAGGGGGTGCATTCGTCGAGACACATCATGATATCTGAGCCCAAGGCGAGCTGAATGTCGATGGCCAGTTCCGGGGTGAGGAAGTGCCGTGACCCGTCAATATGGGATTGAAACATTACCCCCTCCTCGGAGATTTTGCGCAGGGCCCCCAGGCTGAATACCTGATAACCACCACTGTCCGTCAGGATGGGTCCGCGCCAGTTCATAAAGCGATGGAGTCCTCCCCCGCGCGCAATGCCTTCGTGACCGGGACGCAAATATAGATGGTAGGTATTGCCGAGGATGATTTCCGCGCCCAGGTCCCTGAGCATGTCCGGGGTCAGGGCTTTCACCGTTCCCTGGGTACCCACGGCCATGAAGGCGGGGGTATGGATTTCGCCGTGGGCTGTTTTTATCCTTCCCGTGCGGGCGCTGCCATGGGCGTCTTTTTTGATGAGCTCAAAGTTAAAGTTCATTCATTTATCCTGTTGCCGCAAGAATTATTGCCTAGCCGTAGAAAGATGGTTCGCAAGCGGCGAATCAAATGTTTTTCGCCGGTCCGAGACGTAACTTAACTTATTGTAATTAATCATAATCATATATTAACTAACCAGAAGCGAAAAAGATTTTTGAGCCGCAGCGAAGCCATTTTTCAAATGGCCTCACTGTATGAGCATGCAATCGCCGTAACTGTAAAAACGGTAACCCCTGCCGATGGCTTGCCCGTAAGCAGCTTCGATCCGTTCCTTCCCTCCAAATGCGCAAGTAAGGAGATAGAGCGAAGATTTCGGAAGATGGAAATTAGTCAGGAGGGCCTGTACCCTCTTAAAGCGATAGCCCGGATATACATATAGCGATGTCCATCCCGAGGCTGCTTTCAGCCGTCCTTTGTCATCCGCAACTGTTTCAATAACCCGGGTGGCCGTTGTCCCGACGGCCACCACCCGCGGGGCGCTGTTGATTATTTCGGCAGATTCCCCGCTTAATTCGAAATATTCGGCCGCCATTTCATGGTCCTCAATGTCCGTCGCAGTGATGGGTAGAAATGTTCCATAACCGACATGGAGCGTGACGGGAGCGATGCGGACGCCCTTGTTGCGAAGATCAGCGAGGACAGCGGGGGAAAAGTGAAAGCCTGCTGTCGGAGCCGCCACGGACCCGGGAACCCGCGCGTAAACCGTCTGATAGCAGGTCAGGTCGTAAGACGCCTCTTCCCTGTCCCTTTTGATGTATGGAGGCAGCGGCGCCCGGCCATGTTGGCGCAGAAAATCCGCAAAGGTGCCGGGATAATGAGAGGAGTACGTCCCAAGTCTCTTCCCTCCCGGAGTTCCGGCTTTTTGAGAGCAGCAGGAGTTCGATCAGCCCGCCGCTGTCCTTTTTCCCCGTCCGCCGTGCCGGAATGACTTCGGAATCATTGACAACCACGACGTCGCCGGCTCTGAGGTGAAGAGGGAATTCGTAAAAATGATGATGGGAGCCCCGACCGGTTTCCCGATCCATGACGAACATGCGGGAGTGATCACGTTTCTCCAGGGGCGCTTGGGCGATCGACCCTGTCGGCAGCCCGTAGGAAAATTCCGAGACCTTCATTCCGTTCTTCCAAAATAAACGAGGACCAGCCCCGCGGCAATGGCGGCCAATCCCATGATGCGGAGCGAGGAATCGGGTACTTCCGCCATCTTGGCCAGATAAACCTTAAGCCTTTCCGGGAAGGCGAAGTAGGGAAGGCCTTCAATGATAAAAACCATGCCCATGACGCAGAGAAAGAATTTCATAAATCACTCCTGCGGGACTCCTACCACATTCGTCTCCCCTTGGCAATATCCGAGCATCATTTTCCATAAAATGCTTGACACTGTGAGTCGTTTCATATACGCGAATCCGGTTTCTCATGGTCATCTGATTTTCTACCCCATGAACTACAGCTGGGAACAATGGCGTTCCTTCCGACAAAGATAAAACCTCGCGATTTTTGCAAAGAGGCCTTGATAGGGTGGTGAGGTGTAACGTCATGAAACTGGATGATTCATCCAATAAATAGGAGGAGGTAGGTATGGCAGAAGAAGAGAAGAAACCAAGGTTGACAAGAGCTGAAAGACTGGAGAAAGAGCGGGAAAAGAATCTTCAGCACTGGATGGAGCAGGACGAACTCCTGTTCAAACACCGGCATGAGGCCATGAATATCGGCGGAGACGATCAGGTAGCGCGTCTGGCCAAACAGAACAAGAAACCCGTTCGCCAGCTAATTTCTCAGCTTATCGATCCGGGCACGGAATTCTTTGAGGTATGCCTGGATGCGGGCTATGACATCGGTAAGAAGCGCCTCTACGGCGGTGAAATCTATGAGTCGGAAAAACGCGGCCATATCCCCGGCGGCGGCATGGTTACCGGCGTAGGCGTCGTCCATGGCAAGGACTGCATGATCTTCGCCAATGAGAACCGCTATGCGGCGGGGACGTATTTTCCCATCACCCTGAAGAAGCACATGCGGGCCCAGGCCATCGCCGAGGCCTCCCGGCTTCCCTGTATCTACATCGCCGATTCCGGCGGCATCAACCTGCCCCTCCAGGTCGGATGTTTTGCCGACGACGGCCATTTCGGCACCATGTTCTATAACATGTGCCGCATGTCGGCCAAGGGGATCAAGCAGTTCACCCTTTCCACGGGCGGCAACACGGCCGGCGGCGCCTACATCGTTTATCTGGCCACGGAATCCATCATGATCGAAAAGATGTCCTATGCCTTCCTGGCCGGCCCCCCCATGGTCAAATCGGCTATCGGCGAGACCGTTTCCCCCGAGGATCTGGGCGGCGCCTATGTCCATACCCAGCACTCCGGTGGTTGCGATCACTTTGTCCGGACCCAGGACGAAGGCATCCAGAAGATTCGTGACATAATGGAGTTCGAGCCTTCCCAGCAGCTGTACATCGACCGCCGCGAGACGAGAGAGCCGAAATTCGACTTCAAAGAGATGATGCGCGCCACCCCCATGGACACGTATCAGTACATCAACATCAAGGATACGATCAAGTGCTTGGCCGACGACAGCTATTTCCATGAGTACAAACCGACCTACGGCCCCGGCCGCGGTGACTCCGTCGTCTGCGGTAAGATGTGGCTGAAGGGCATTCCCGTCGGCGTTGTCGCCTCCAACGCCAGCGGCGTTATCTATATCGATGCGGCAAGGAAGGCGACGGAGTGGATGATCCGTTGCGGCAATTCCAACCTCCCCGTCCTGTTCCTCCAGGGATCCCCCGGATACATGGTCGGCAAGGTGGAAGAGTGGGGCGGCATCGGCAAGTATGGTTCGGACATGGTCCGGGCCTGCAGTTGCCTCCTGACCCCCAAAGTGACCTACGTCATCGGTCCCGACCACGGCGCCGCCAACTACGGCATGAATGGCCGGGCTTTCAAGCCGAGATTCGCCTTCACGAACATGCGGGGCCGCACGACCGTTATGTCCGGTGAGACGGCGGGATTCATCGTGGAAACGGTGCGCCGGAAGAATATCGAAGCCAAGGGGCTGCCGGTCAATGAAGATGAAATGACCCAGTTCCGCCAGATGATGAGAGACCGTTATGACTCCGAGGGCCATCCCTTCTATACGGGCTCGCTTATATTCCATGACGGCGTCGTGGCCTTCGGCGAAGCCCGCGACAAGATCGCCCGGGCCTTCGAAATCGCCCTGCGCGTACCCATCGAGCATTCCGATTGGGGCGATCTGAAGGTGTAGTTCTGATTCCACGAGAAAGGAGATAAAGATGGCTGATATTTTATTGCAGGAAAGGACCGAAGACGGCATCCTGATTCTCACCCTGAATCGTCCCGATGCCATGAACTGTTTCAATTTTGACCTCCTGGCAGTCCTCGCGGATACCATCCGGGAAGCCAATTTCGATATGGATCTCCGGTGCATCATCATCACGGGCTGCAAAGCCGGCGATGAGCCCAAGAAGTGGTCATTTTCCACCGGTGCTGACCTGAAGGAAAGAAGGACCCTGACGCAGGATCAGGTTCGCCGTTTCATCTTTACGATCAGGAACACCTTCACCGCCGTAGAGCAGGTGCGGGTGCCCGTCATCGCCGCCATCAACGGTTTTGCCTTCGGCGGCGGTACGGAACTGGCACTGGCGTGCGATATTCGCATTGCTTCCTCCAATGTTCTCATGGGGCTGACGGAGACATCTCTGGCCATCATCCCCGGGGCCGGCGGCACGCAGCGCCTGTCGAGGGTCATCGGTGTGGCCAAGGCCAAAGAGCTTATTTACACGGCCCGCCGGATAAGCGCCCAGACGGCCTTGGATATCGGTCTGGTCAGCAAGGTTGTCGAACCCGATAAACTCATGGATGCCGCTCTGGAAATGGCAAGAGAGATTGCCAAGAACGGCCCCATCGGTGTGGCCCAGGCGAAGTTTGCCCTCAACTATGGTTCGGAGGCCAGCCTCGGCGTAGCCCTGCCCCTGGAATCCAAAGCCTATGAAGTAACAATCCCGACTAAGGACCGTCTGGAAGCCCTGGCGGCCTTTGCGGAAAAGCGGAAACCCGTTTTCAAGGGAGAGTGATTGATCGATTGATAAACTTCCCCTCCCCCCATCCTGCCGCCGGAGGAGGGGAAGTCGGCCTTAACAAAGCACAAAATTTAACTAAGGAGGATGTTTTTTATGGCGACAGAGTACGATTATTGGAAGATTTTCCCGAGAATGCCCAAGAAGGTTACCCTTGGCGACATTACGATCCGTGACGGTTTTCAGCATTGTGAGAGATTCGTCTCCACCCAGGCCAAGATCTTCTACGGTCAGGAGATGATTCTTGCCGGTGCTAAGGAAATCGAAGTTACCAACCTGGGGAGCGCCGTTACGACGCCCCAGTTCAGCGATGCCGAAGAGGTCCTGACGGCCCTCCGGAGCGATTCGTTCAAGAAGACCTGCGCCCGCGCCGGAATCAATTACGATGAATTAAGCATGACGGCGGTCAGTATCCGCGAAACCGCGGTAGACCGGGCTATTGAATTGAAGAAGAGGGGAATCGGTCCCGACCGCATCCTCATGATGGTCTCCACAGATCCGGAGCATCATTTTGCCAACTCCGGCACGACCCTGTCCCAGTACTGGCGGGAAGCGGAGCGGTGCATTCAGAAGGCCCGCGATGCCGGCCTGAAGATGTGCGGCACCGTCAGTACCATCTGGGGAAGCCCCATCAGCGGCGCCACGGAATTGAAAGACGCCGTGGAATTCACGAAACGCTGGTTCCAGATCGGCGCCCATGACATCGAGCATGCCGACCACGACGGCTCGGCCAATGCGGCCGACGTGTATCGCTACTGTTCCATGATCCTTGATGCCATGCCCAATCCCGAAGGCCACCTGCTCCATCTCCATGAGACGAAGCGGATTGCCTCTTCCTCGATCCTGGCGGCCCTCCAGGCCGGTTTCACCCGGTTTGAGGGCACCCTGGGCGGTCTGGGCGGGCAGCCGGCCAACTTCCTCGACGATTGTCCCATCCGGGGCACCGGCGAATACTACTATGATGATCCCCGCTTTGTCGGTCTGATCACCTTTGAAGATCTCCTGGTCCAGATCGATGAGCTGGGAATCGAACACGGCTTCAACGTCGACCGCGTCCTGTGGCTGGGCAAGAAGATGGAAAAGACCATGAACATGAGACTCCGTTCGGAAGCCATCTACAACGGCCGGACCCAGAAGGCCGGACACATGGAGTTCGCCCGCCCGGGTCTGAAAAAACTTATCGAAAAGGTCGGCGAAAAAGTCGGCCAGCGGGTTCCGCCCGAATGGTCCGCGGAAGCGATTGTTCCCGAAAAATGGGGTCCCGCGGATCCTATCTGGAAGAAGTAGTTATCTTAATGTAAGAAACCAATCAGGGGGAGCAGGTCGCTCCCCCTGATCTTTAAAATGTATTGTCATAACGCGGCGTCAAGCCACGCTGAATTATTTAAATAATATCAAGGAGGTTTATCAAATGGCAGTAGAAGTCGTAGCCCCTATGCCCGGAACGATTGCCGAGATTCTGATTTCCGTTGGTGATGAAGTACAGGCCGATGAAGAACTTATTATTCTTGAGGCCATGAAGATGGAAAACCCCATCGTAGCCCCGAAAGACGGCAAAGTGGCGGAGATCAAAGTGGATGAGAAGGATAAGGTCGATACCAATCAGGTTCTCATCATGCTCGAATAGTATCCATAACCGTCGCCAGACGGCAGTATTTCATGAAAAGAAAACGACGAATCGCCATACCCAGTGAGGTTATGACGGTTCGGCGTTTTTCGTTGTTATGAAGGATGACCTCCATTACCGCCAAGAGGACTCCTTCCCTGCGAAGGACGCTTCCCCCCTCTCTTAAAGGTTAGGGGCAGGGTGGGGATGGGGTTATGTTAAGTTACTTAATGGGCCACTCCCCCCGCTCTTTCAGTACCTCACGGTACACTTCCAGGGCCTCATTGACGGCAGGCATGCCGGCATAAGTTGCCACCTGGAAAAAGATCTCTGCCAGTTTCCGCGGATCGCAACATACGTTGAGGGCCGCATTCACGTGGAGCTTAAGCTCTCCCGTAGCCCGGAGGGCGGCAAGCATGGCGCAGGCGGCCATCTGCCGTTCCGGAATGGTTAGTACGGTCCGGGAATAAAGATTGCCCGTAATGAATTTGGAGAATTCATTGGCCAGATCTTTGTCGAATTCCCGCCACATAAGATAGGGGGGATCCATCTTGACGCCTTTGCCGAAAAGGGTTTTTGCAGTTTCCTGGGTTCTTTTCACGATTTCATCCGGCATAATAAAAATACTCCTCTCTCATTATATAGTTTATTTAGTGATGTAGATGTTCCGGTCCCGATCCTGGAAGTAGGGGTGGCGATACTTTCCCTTCTGAAGGCGGTCAAAAAAGACTTCCCCTTCCTCTCGGCAGACCGGGCAGCTTTGCCCGGGAATGATTACGGCGAAGATGCGCGTCCCCGTGTCGGCAAAGGAATCGATCATGACCAGACCGCCGCAGTCTTCACAGATCCTTACCGTTTCTTCCTGCTGTTCCGAGATGCCGTCCGTGTCATAGTAAATTTGTTTCTTCCGTTTGAGATACTTATTCGTTTCCACGATCGTTTTTTTCATGTCCCGGCGCTTTTTCCAGAGCATCATGATCTCCGCGGCGGTCCGTTCGATGTGCTGGGTGATCTGCTCCGATTGTCGGAGGGCTTCGGCGTGATAATCAGGTTCCCGGATGGCGCTGTAGTCCAGACCCGCGATGGCGAGGATAATGCCGACATTTACATAGGGCAGGGCCCTTTCGATGGAATAGCCTCCTTCCAGGACGGCGATGTCCGGCGCCAGGCGCTCGTTAAGGCGGGCATAACCCTGAGCGCTGAAACGCATATTGGTGATCGGGTCCGTATAATGATTGTCCTGACCGGCGGAATTGACGACGATATCCGGCTTGAAATCAGCGAGGATGGGCATGATAACGTTTTCGAGAACATAGAGGAATCCCTCATCCGAGGTCCGGGGTGGCAGGGGTACATTGATTGTTGTCCCCAGGGCGTTCGGCCCTCCGAATTCGTCGGTGAGACCTGAGCCCGGGTAGAGGGTACGGCCGTCCTGATGGATGGAGATGCACAGGGTGTTGGGATCGTGCCAGTAAATCTCCTGAGTCCCGTCACCGTGATGGCAATCCGTGTCGACAATGGCGATTCGTTTGGGGCCGTGATGTCTCCGGATATACTCCACCATGATGGCTTCGATATTGACGTTACAGAAGCCGCGGGCACCGTGGACTACCTTCATGGCATGATGTCCCGGCGGTCTGACCAGGGCAAAGGCGTTGTCCACTTCCTTGGTCATGACCTTTTGGGCCGCCGTGATGGCGCCTCCCGCCGAGATGAGATGGGATTCCGTAATTACGCTCTCCGCCCGGGGAACGCAGATGTGGATCCGGTTAATGTCCTCCACCGTTGCCAGCCCGGGTTTGTATTCGATGATGTTTTCAAAATCGAGGAGTCCTTCTTCAAAGACCTGATCCTGGGTATAGAGAAGCCTTTCTTCCCGTTCCGGATGGGTCGGGGAGATGGCCCAGTCGAAGGCGGGGAAAAAAATCAGACCGGTCTTGGGCAGCTTTTTGTTCATAGGGTCTTCTCCTTCGTGAATCCGGAAATCAGCCCCGGTTTGATCTGCACCTTAACCCGAATATTTTTTCCCGCCCGATACGAATCCCGGACCATATTGAATTCCTGGTTTTCGATGACTTCGATTTCGAGGTCTTCCTCTGTTGCTCCCATGGCCATGGCTTTTTCACGAAGCCTTTCCCTACCCATGGCAATGGCCTCTTCCGCCGTGAATTGCGACGGGATCGATATTTGTATCCCTTCCTCGCCAAGGGTCAGCAAACGTCTTTCCGTATCGGCAAGAATGGTCAATTCCGCCGTTGTTCTGGCCAGGGCCGCTCCTATGGCGTTGGCTACCTCTGAATGTTCGGGAATGAAGGACGTACAAGCCAGGTGACCGCCCAAGGGGCTCGCCATTGCCGCCGCCGGGCCGCCCACTACATACAGGGTTTTAGGGGAGATCTTTCTCCCTGCCAACATTTCGTGAATGGTATATACGGGCTGGTTATTGATTTCTTCGATGAATGAGCGCACCGCCGCGACAATCTTCCCGCAGGCTTCCTCGAAGATCTGCTGTGCCGTTGCCTCAACAGACTTCCCAAGTTGACGGGCAACGGGTTCCAGGGCGGTTACGGCCTTGTCCCGCGCACCGATGGTCGTTAGGTTCAAAACGATCATCGCATCGGTCGGAGTAGGGAAAGGACCTCCCAGGGCGGCCGCGGGGCCTTCCCGCTGAGGACCGATACGGACGATGCTATCCCCGCCGAGGCCGATGGATTTTGTCCTCAATCCCCGGATCAAGGTTTTATGCCCTTCGATAGTAACACCAAGGTTTTCCAGGAGGGGAACGCCGTCGGCAAAAATGGCGATATCCGTGGTTGTGCCGCCGATATCCAAGGCGATGGCGTCTTCGTTGCATTTGGCCATGCTGAGAACACCCATAATGCTTGCTGCCGGTCCGGAAAGAATGGTCTGGGCCGGATAATCGGCCGATTTGGCAACGTCGAAGGTTCCCCCGTCGGCCTTCAATACATAGATGGGTACGGTGATTCCCTGCTGGTGGACGAATTGAAGCACGTCCCGGACGAAGCGCTGGTACAGGTCCCAGATGGCGCTGTTAAGGTAGGTCGTTGCGATCCGCCGCCGAAAGTTGAGATGCCCAGACATGCGGTGGCCAAGGGAGGCATGTTGGAAATGGCGGCTAAGGATCTCTGCAATCTTCAGTTCCTGTTCGGGATTGCGGGTGGAGAATTTACCGACAACGCCGATATGATCAATGCATTCCTGGCTCAGTTTGGCGCCGCCGTCCTGAATTTCACCCGCATCGATATCGGTGACGATAATCCCGCGGTGATTCACATAGCCCGCAACGAAACAGGTATGTCGAGGAACAGGAAGCAGGGCGGGCGGCAAGCCGGGACCGCTGGCAATGACCATCCCCACTTTCTTTATTTTGTTCTGAACAATGGCGTTGGTGGAAAGGGTGGTACTGAGAACCACCCGCCGGAGCTTGGCGGGATCTTCCGTGGCAAGGATAGTTGTGGCGACATGGAGGAGCGAATTCAATAAATTATTAGCATCCGTGGGAACCTTGGTCTTCTTCCTTATTTTGAAATTGTCAATAAGAACCGCATCCGTATGTGTTCCGCCCACATCAATGCCTAAGATCATTGTTCCTCCGGCTAAGAAAGTCAAAATTCGCACTGACTTATATAATGATAAATTTATCTTGACAAGGTAAAAAAAAAGCGTATGGTCTCCTTCACTGAAGGTGATTAGTATCATCTCAAGGTAATGAAATTATTGGAAAGGAGGTGACGCGTTAATGAAGAAGGTATTTGCCATCATTCTTTCGCTGCTTTTCGTTGTAACGTTTTCGCTTGCAGTCGTTGGCTGCAAGAAGGCCGAAGAGCAGAAACCGGCTGAGCCGGCTAAGACCGAGGCCCCTGACCCCGCTCCGGCGGTTCCTGGTGCCCCCGGCGCTCCTGCTGCTCCTGGTGCAGCTCCGGCAGCTCCGGCGCCCGCAGCTCCTGCGGCAAAGTAATATAGAACCAAAAGTTCATCCTGAAAGCCGGGCATTTGATCATCGAATGCCCGGCTTTTTTGTATCTTAAAATGGCTTGACAGCCGCCTGTCAATTGCTTCATAATAGATCAAAAAAGAGGAGGTGGCAAAGATGTCAGACAGAGCAGGTGATTTCTTAAAGGGATTGGTTCTCGGTGGACTCGTCGGCGCCGTTATCGGCATTCTTTACGCTCCCAAGAGCGGCAAAGAAACTCGAGAAGAAATTGGTAAAAAAGCTGATGAGCTTCTTGCCAAGGCGAAAGAGGAATACGAGCAGGCCCTGGAAAAAAGCCGCAGAACCTATGAAACGGCCGTCAGCCGTCTGAAGAAGCTGGAAGAGGCTGCCAGGGAAAAGGTTGGCGAACTGGAAGCCAAAACCGGGGAAATGGTTGATATTGATAAGGGAAAAGTAAGTCTGTAAGACAATAAGAGCCGTTTAAAAAAGGCCATCGATGCGGGCGTGGAAGCCTTCAAGGAAGAAAAATCGGCATAGGGAAGGTATTGCCCGATCTCTTTTCCCAAGGGGACGCCGCGCCGTTCATTTCATAACGACAGTGTTTATCTTTCTGTGAGATCATCATGTACGTCGAAATCAGTTTGTTGTGTCTGAGTTTGGCCGTTCTGCTCATGGTGGCGTTTATGGCGCCGCTGCTCTGGCAGGTCAGGAAAGTCGTAAAGGGACTCGCCTTGACTCAGGAAATGCTCCAAAATAGCCTGCCGACGATTCTTCAAAGCCTGGAGGAATCCACGGAGACAATGAAAAGAACGGCTCATATCGTCAACGAGCAGGTGGAAGTTGCTGCCGTGGCCATGAAGAGGGTTCAGGCTGTCGTTGGCGTCTTGATGGAGTTCGAGTCGGTCGTCCGTCTGGGGCTGAGATTGCCCTTTTTCAAGTTCCTGCGTAATACCGGCGCGGTCGCCAGGGGCGTCAAGGTATTTTTTGACGTCTATACCTCAAGGCCACGCCAGGTGGGGCGATAGGATCCGCGGCAGCGATGGCAAAGATGACCTTTGGTAATAAGGGGGGGCGCGTGCGGACAGCAGCTCCCAGACCCGCAGGCGTTGCGGCGCGGCCCGTCGAAGATATCGTCAGAGAACTCAAGAAGGCGAACCAGAAGCCGCCGGGTGAGGACTATCGGGAGCGTTCCCTATCCATTCACGGCCTTGTGTGCGCCCGGTGCGCCCGGGAATTCTCGGGCGTGCAAAGGCAGCTCCTAACGGTTCATCACAAAGACGGCAAGCATCACAATAATCCTCCTGACGGCAGTAACTGGGAAAATCTCTGTGTTTACTGCCATGACGATACCCACAGCCGCAGTCTCCTCGGTGATTACCTGGAAGGGACGCCCGGTTCACGAGAGATCGGTGTTGCTTATCGGGATGGGGGGAACGGCCATGCCTCCCCGGGACTATCAATTTTGGGTGACAAGCTGCAACAAGCGCTGCAAAAAAAGAAATAGTCCAGGTTATCCTTCCATAATTATATTGCTCATCACATTTTACATTGAGGGCAATGAAGGCGAGTGCTTAATTTTTAGCTGATTCCTACCGTTTCTTGTGCTATGGAAGCACCCGTTTTCGTGACAATAATTAACCCCGTCCGATTTCCCATATTCCATTGAGAATGAAACAACATACAAAAGCTGTATGGGTGTAAGGTGGTTAAGGATAACACAAAATAAGAGAAGGAGGTAGGTTCAGTGGATGTTATCGAACAAGGAGTAGGAAGGATCTTTACGGATCCGGATGCGGATAAGGCGCGGGAGTTTTTCCGCCACAAAAGCCGCGCTCTCGTGAGCAAGCTCACCACAGTCAAAGAAGCAGTTGAGAAGCTTGTAAAAGATGGCGATTATGTCTCCATCGGCGGCTTCGGGGTCAACCGGATCCCGGCGGCCGTGCTCCATGAGATTGTCAGGCAGGGCAAGAAGAATCTTGGTCTGGCGGGTCATACGGCCACCCACGATTTTCAGATCCTTTCCGCCGGAAAGTGTTTCAACAAGGTTGATGCGGCTTATATCATCGGCCTCGAAGCAAGAGGACTCTCCCCCAATGCCCGGCAGTATATGGAAAGCGGCGAGGTTGAAGTGTCCGAGTGGACCAATTATACCCTTGCCGTACGCTATAAGGCTGCCTGTGCGGGAGTTTCTTTCCACCCCATCCGCAATATGATGGGTACGGATACTTTCAAATACAGCGGCGCCAAGAAGGTGAAATGCCCCTTTACGGGAACAAATTACGCCCTCGTCCCCGCCCTGTATTCGGATGTGGCTGTCATTCATGTCCATGAGGCGGACATGTATGGCAACTGCCGGACCAAAGGCATTCTCATGTCGGACTATGATATTGCCCGTTCCTCGAAAAAGCTTATCGTGACCTGTGAGCGGCTGATCACCAACGACGAAATCCGCAGAGACCCCACCTCGACCTTTATCCCCTATTGGTGTGTCGATGCCATGATCGAAGTACCCTACGGCAGCTATCCCGGCAACATGTACGCCGAATATTTCTCGGACGAAGAGCACCTCCGGGAATGGCTGAAGGTGGAGAAGGATCCGGAAGAGTTCAAGGCATTCCTCGACAAGAATATTTATTGTGTAAAGGATCACTTTGAGTACATCGAAAGAAACGGCGGCATTGCCAAGATGAACAAGCTCAGACAAAAAGAGTGGCTGTTTGTCGGCGCCAGGGCATAGAAAGGAGGATAAATACGAATTATGGCTAACTATAACACAATGGAGTTGATGATTTGTACGGCTGCGAGGGAGCTTGAAGACGGGGCCAGTGTCGGTGTCGGTACCGGTGCCCCCTGTGCCGCCGCCATGCTTGCACAAAAGACGAAGTCTCCCAATCTCGTGATTCTTTTCGAAGCGGGTGGGGCGGCCCCGTTGATTCCGGAGATGCCGATTTCCGTCGGCGACTCCCGGACGACCTGGAAGGCCCTTATGGCCAGCAGTATGGCGGAAATTATGGAAACCGCCTGCCGCGGACAGCTTGACTATACGTTCCTGGGGGGAGCGCAGATCGATATGTATGGAAATCTGAATTCCACCCGAATCGGTACCGATCACCAGAAACCCAAGGTCCGCTTCCCCGGGAGCGGCGGGGCCAACGATTTCGGATCCTTCTGCTGGCGCATGATGGTCATGACCCCTCAGGATCCCAAGCGTTTTGCTGAAAAGTGTTCTTACATTACGACTCCGGGCTGGCTGGAAGGCGGAGATTCCCGCGCCAAATCCGGTCTGCCCTTGGGCGCCGGTCCCTACAAGATCATCACCAATATGGCCGTTATGGACTTTGAACCCACATCCAAGCGGATGCGAATCATCGCCGTCAATCCCGGTTATTCCGAGAAGGACGTGCAGGACAATTGCGGCTTCGAACTTCTCAAGGCCTCGAAGATCGTCGAGAATCAGGGTCCGACCGAGATGGAGCTCTCCATTCTCCGTGACAAGATCGATCCCTATCGTTATGTAATCGGGCGTTAATTACCCTTTAAGGAGAAAAACGAAGGCCGCTGCTTTTTTATTATGCCGCGGCCTTTTTTCTATTTTGTTCCCTCCCCTTCAAGGTGAGGGTAAGGGTGGGGATGGGTTTGCCCAACTATTTCGATTCCCATCCATGACGGCGCGCCGTCAGGCGTCTTTTACCTGAGCAGAATTTTCGTCCCGTCCGCTTCCTTCACGATTTTGTCCCCGGCGGAAGTTCCACAAAAGACGCAGGTATAGTCGTCTTCTCCCCCTCGGACAAGACAAGGAGGAGCCGCTTCCGGACGGGCACGGCCCGGCGGCAGCGAGGACAAAAGAGTTCCGTGGCGTCAAAGTCTTTGAATTGCTGTCTTTTCATTTGTCTTTATCCTCGTCCCTGTTGGGTATGAGTTTTGCGTTTTCCAGCCAGACGGTGGCTTCACTGTCGCTGGGGGCCCGATAATCTCCCCGAGGAGACAAAGAGCCCCCGGACCCGACCTTGGGACTGTTGGGGATGCAGGAGCGTTTGAACTGGCTGGTTTTGAAGAAGCGATACAGGTATACCTCCAGCCAGTGCTTGATCTCCCCGATCAGGTATTGATGGCGCGTGTCTTCGGGAATGTCCGGCCAGAGACCCCTGGAGGCGTCCCGCCAGGTGCAGTAGGCCATAAAGGCGATTTTGGTTGGCAGATAGCCAAAGCGGGTAATGTAAAAGTTATGAAAATCCTGGAGTTCATAAGGGCCGATGACCGACTCTGTTTTTTGCGCCGGCTGGGCGCCCCCGGAGCCGGGGATTAGCTCCGGGCTGATCTCCGTGGTCAGGATGTCGATGAGAATCGTTGATGTCTCCTGAGAAAAGACCACGGAATCCGCCACCCAGCGGATAAGATGTTGAATAAGGGTCTTAGGGACGCTCGCATTGACATTGTAATGAGACATGTGATCCCCGACGCCGTAAGTACACCAGCCTAAAGCCAGTTCGCTGAGGTCTCCCGTTCCCACCACGAGGGCCTGCCGCATGTTGGCTAAACGAAAGAGATGGGAAGTCCTCTCCCCGGCCTGGGTATTTTCAAAAGTCACATCGTAAACAGGCTTCCCTTTTACGAAGGGATGGCCGACATCCTTCAACATTTGCAGGCAACTGGGCCGGATATCGATTTCGTTGGCATCCACCCCCAGGATCTTCATCAGCCCGACGGAGCTGGTGTAGGTCTTGTCCGTGGTGGCAAATCCGGGCATTGTATAGGCCTTGATATTGGTGCGGGGCCATCCGAGCAGATCCATTGTCCGGGCCGCTACGATCAGGGCGTGGGTTGAGTCGAGTCCCCCGGAGACGCCGATTACGACGTTTTTGATGTCCGCCGCCTGGAGCCGTTTTGCCAGTCCCTGGACCTGGATGTTATAGGCCTCATAGCAACATTGGTCCCGCTTGCTTGCGTCGGCGGGAATATAGGGGAAGCGGGGATATTCGCGCGCCAGGAGGATGCGTTGTGTCGCCGGAATATCCACGGTGAATTCAACATGACGGAAAGCGGTTATCCTGTCCCGGTTGGTGCGGGCGTTCTGGCTGAAGCTGGTCAGACGCATTCGATCCTGGGCTAAGCGGTCGAGATCGATATCCGAGTATATTACCTGAGGGTGTTGTGAAAAGCGGGCCGATTCGGCGAGGAGATTGCCGTTTTCATGAATCATGGCATGTCCGTCCCAGGCAAGATCCGTTGTCGACTCTCCCGGTCCTGCCGCGGCATAAAGATAGGCGGCCACGCAACGGGCCGACTGATTGGCGGCGAGGTTCTGACGGTATTCCGATTTTCCGATGGTGATATTGGATGCCGACAGGTTGCCGATCAGAGTCGCTCCCGCCAGAGCGGCGAAGCTTGAGGGGGGGATGGGGACCCAGACATCCTCGCATATTTCGATAAAGAATTTAAAATTGGGTATGTTCTTTACGTGGAAAAGAAGATCGGCCCCGAAGGGGATGTGTTGCTGGCCGCAAAGATCGATGGTCTTCGTCAGGGCTTCTTCCGCCGGAGTAAACTGGCGGCGTTCATAGAATTCCCGGTAATTCGGCAGATACGACTTGACGGCCGCGCCCAGAATGCGTCCCGCATATATTACGACTCCACAATTGTACAGACGGCTTTCCACCCGCAGCGGCGCGCCGACGACAATGATGAGCTTTAGTTTCCGTGAAGCCGCGACGATTTGTTGCAGTCCCTCCTGAACGGCATGGAGCAGGGCGTCCTGGTGGAACAGGTCTTCATTGGAATAGGCAGAGATTCCCAACTCCGGGAAAAGGGCGAAGACGGCGTGGTCCGCAGCGGCCTGGCGGGCCATCTTCAGGGTGGACTTGACGTTGGATTCCGTATCCGCCACCTTCACTTCCGGGACGCATACGGCCACACGGACAAAACCATGTCGGTAGATGTTGAAGTAATTCCTTATCGTCATCAGGAGTCCCCCTCCACGTAGGCGTAGGCGCTATGGTTGTGGATACTTTCGTAATTTTCCGCCTCCACCGTGTAGGAGGGGAAATTATCATGGGCCTTCAGGCGGGCGGCGACATTCCGGACGACATCCTCAACGAACATGGGATTTTCATAGGCCCGTTCGGTAACGAATTTTTCATCGGGCCGCTTGAGGAGGGAATACACCTCGCCGCTCGCCGATTCTTCGACGATGCGGATAAGGTCCTCGATCCAGAAGAACTTCTTGAAGCGGACCTTGACCGTAACCACGCTGCGCTGATTATGGGCCCCCATATTACTGATCTCCTTGGAACAGGGACAGACCGTCGTCACCGGCACGATTACGCCTACCTGAAAGTCCACCCCACTGTCGTTGAGGGCGCCGCAGAACAGGCATTTATACTCCATCAGGCTTTTTGCCCTCGTTACGGGGGCCGCTTTTTCAATGAAGTAAGGGAAGGCGATTTCCATGTGGGCCGATTGGGCCTTGAGTTTCTGCCTGGTTTTTTCCAGGATCAGATGGAAGGTCTTGATATTGATCTGCCCCCGGAATTCATTGAGGATTTCAATGAAGCGGCTCATGTGGGCGCCTTTGAAGTGATGGGGCAGGTTGACATACATGTTGATCGCAGCGTTTACCGCCTGGGTTCCCCGGGCGCGGTCAAGGACGGTGATTGGGTATTTGATCCCCTTCACCCCCACCTTGGTGATCTCGATATTCCGGTGATCCTTAAGGTTTTGTACGTCGATCATGCCGTATATGTCACCCGGGCATTGTCTGATTCCCATACGGTTACTCTGGAAACCGTCAGAACCAGATTCAGGGTTTGGAATTTTTTCATCAGGCGATCGTAAATATATCTTGCGATTCGCTCCGATGAGGGGTTTATGTCCTTGAATACCTCAACTTCATTCAGGTATTTATGATCGAGGTGGTCAAGGATCTCGTTGTTCCACTTTTTCAGATCCCGGAAATCGATGAGGAGATCATCCTCGTTCAAGGCGTTGCCCGCCACGGTAACCTCGACAAGGAAATTATGTCCATGGAGGTCTTCGCATTTTCCGCCGATCTCCTTGAGGACATGGGCGGCGGAAAAAGATTTCTTGATCGTAACTTCGTACATGTTTTTTTCACCTATCTGTGCTGAAGCTCTTTATCCACTGCCATATTATCCCGGTGAATCACCTCGTCGTAGTCTTTGTACCCCAGGACCTGCTGAATTTTGGAGGTCTTGAGTCCCATAATCTTGCGAACCTCTGCCGCGCCATAATTAGTGAGTCCCTTGGCGAGGATCTTGCCGCCGCTGTCGAGGCAGAGGACGGGATCACCGACATGGAAATCACCTTCCACGTCGATGACACCGGAAGGAAGGAGACTCTTGCCCTCTTCGACGAGGGCCTTTTTCCCACCGTCATCCACCGTCAGCTTGCCCCGGGATCTGAGGGTAAAGGCAATGAGGTGCTCTTTCATGGGTAAAAAGAGGGTGCCCCGGTCTTTCCCGGCGCAAAGATCTCTAAGTATTCCCTTCTCCTTGCCCGCGGCGATGATATAGGGGATGCCGAAGGCCGTGACTTTCTTGGCCGCCTGGACTTTACTTCTCATCCCTCCCGAACCGACATCAGAGGTTTCATCCGTTGCCGCCTGTTCGATCACCTCGGAGATCTCATGGACGATGGGAATTACCTTGGCCTTCTTGGAACGGTTCGGATTACGGTCATAGAGGCCGTCCGTATTGGTCAGATTGATTACGAGGTGAGCTTCCGTGATATTGGCGATCATGGCGGCAAGCTGATCGTTGTCTCCGATTTTAATTTCATCGACGGCGACGGTGTCATTTTCGTTGATGACGGGTACAACTCCCCATTCCATGAGGGTGGAAAGGGTATTGCGGATATTGAGGAAACGCTTCCGGTCCGTGAGATCGCTCATGGTCAGAAGGAGCTGGGCGACATAGATGCGGTGCTTGCCGAAGGCATTCGAATAAACGCGCATCAGCCTGCCTTGACCGATGGCGGCGGCGGCCTGTTTCTGGGGCATGCTTTTCAGCGGTCCCGTGATGCCCATCCGGTGTTTTCCCGAGGCGATCGCCACGGAGGTGACAATGACGATGTGATATCCCCGTTTCTTCAGATCCACCATGTCGTCGACAAGCTGTTCGATGATATCAAGATCAAGACCGTTATCTCCCGTCAGGACGGCGCTGCCGATCTTGATCAGGACCCTTTTGACGTCAGTGAGAGTTTCCTTTCTCGTCATAAGGCTTTCCTTCCCCTCTTTGTTCTCCCTGTGTATGGGCTGATGACCGCTTAAGCTGTTCCGTCAGCCGACCGAGTATGCCGTCGAGCCCTTCACCCGTAACTGCTGAAAAAGCGGATACTTCTATTCCCTTTTCCCGAAAGATGTCAATGTCTTTTTTCATCCGTTCCCTGGTAATGGGCAGGTCCGTCTTGTTAATGGCAACGATCTGCGGTTTGTTCATCAGGGAGGCATTGAACAGCCCCAGCTCCCGGTTGATGGATTCGTAAAGTTCCCACGCCCCCTGGTAATCTTCCTCGGAAATATCAAGGATGTGAAGAAAAACGGATGTCCGCTCCACATGCTTAAGGAACTGAACGCCCATGCCGGCGCCGGTGTGGGCGCCGGTGATCAGGCCGGGAATGTCGGCGATAACGAAACCCTGATTCTGTCCGTAAGAAACGACGCCCAAGTTGGGAATAAGGGTGGTGAACGGATAATCGGCGATCTTCGGCCGGGCCGCCGAAACCCGGGATATGAAGGTCGACTTGCCTACGTTGGGACGGCCGATGATTCCTACATCGGCGAGCAGCTTGAGTTCGAGGATGATCCAGCGCTCCTCGCCGGGCATGCCGTCCTGGGCAAAACGGGGGGCGCGATTTGTGGAAGAAGTGAAATGGGCGTTACCCTTGCCCCCGATGCCTCCCATGGCGGCGATAAACCGCTCGCCGTCATGGGTAAGATCCGCGAGTATTTCCATGGTCGCAGCATTTTTGAAGACGGTGCCGACGGGAACGGCGATCTCGATGTCTTCCCCGCTGCGGCCGGTACGATTGTTTCCCTCGCCGCTGGCGCCGCTTGGGGCCTCGTGGCGCGGGCGGTATCTGAAGTCGAGCAGGGTGGCGAGATTGTGAGAGGCGTGGAAGATGATATCCCCTCCTTTGCCGCCGTCGCCGCCGTCTGGTCCCCCCCGGGGGACATACTTCTCCCGCCGAAAGCTCACGCAACCGCGGCCGCCGTGGCCAGCCTGAATGAAGATTTTTGCTTCGTCGATAAATTTCATAAAAAAATAAAGGCGCTCATATCAAGCGCCTTTTGATGGTGATAGTTTTTACGCTATACCCGCTATGGGATGCTGTGTCCGCTTCCGGGCCGACGTTAACGTCTATACCGCGTAGACACTTACTTTCTTTCTTGTTTTGTCAAGCCTCTCAAATTTGACTACCCCGTCTATCTTGGCGAAAATGGTGTAGTCCCTGCCGAGACCGACGTTCTTGCCGGGGTGAACCTTGGTCCCGACCTGACGGATGATTATCCCGCCGGCATTGATTGCCTGGCCGCCGAAGACCTTCACGCCCCGGCGCTGGGAGTTGCTGTCCCGGCCGTTCCGCGAGCTTCCCTGTCCCTTTTTATGTGCCATGAGTCTATCCCCTTCCCTTAAAGCGAAATGTCCCGAATAACCATACGGGTCAACGGCTGGCGATGGCCGGTTTTTTTCTTGAAGCCCTTCCGCCGTTTCATATGGAAGACGTCAATCTTCTCAGCTTTTGTCTGGGCTACGATTTCTCCCACCACCGTCGCGCCGCTTACCGTGGGGGTGCCGATGCGGATCGCCTCGTCCGTTGCGATCATGAGGACATTATCAAATACTATCTTATCGCCCTTGCTTCCAGCGAGCTTCTCTATGGCAACCATGTCGCCCACGGAAACCCGATGCTGCTTCCCGCCTGTTTTGATCACTGCGTACATCGTTTCATCCTTGTTTAAAAAATTTTGAACGGGCTATCTACTCGAAAAGGCATTTATTTGTCAACAAAAAAAGTTGCCCTTTTCGTCAACCTCGCTTCCAGGACGGTGGCAACATCCAGGAAAAGGGCGTGGACGAGAATATCCTCGGCGCGGACGGCACCCTCTTTACTGTAGCGGACATCCATGATGATCTCACGGCAGGAACGGTCAAAGGTAATACGGTTAACGAGGGGACGGATATCCCTGAGCGCGGTCCGCTCCTTGATGGTCTTCTTGATGGGATATTCTTTAGCCTTTAAAAAGTTATCTATACGTTGTCCCAGGACAACCAGCACCTCGTCGTCAAGGCTGTCCGGCAGGAGGGCACAATATTGGAAGCCTCGGATCAAATCGGTCAGCGTCCGGGCGCCCTGGGGAAGCTCCGCCATTTCAAACACCGTCATCCCCTCGGGAAGGTAACGATTGATCCGCTCCGGCAACGCCGCGGCCGCCTCCTGTGGTTTGACAATCTGGATGTCGCAGTATTCCCCTTCGCTTTCCATTCCGACGGCGGTGGCGACGGCAAAAGATAGCTTGGGATGGGGGTGGAAACCATCCGTATAGATGAGCTGCAGGCCGCTCTGAACGATGCCCCGGGCCAGAGCGGAGGCGATCTCCAGGTGGGACAGGTAGCGGGATAAGCCCTGCTTCTTGAAGCTTAACCGGAACCGGTGGGAATCTGTAACGGCAGGAGCCTTTTCCCGGGCGGCCGGTTCGACGGCGGGGGCGTTGCCGGTGCATGCTTCCGCCGTTTCTTCCTCCGCGCTGACGGGCCGAATGTCGATATGGTCGCAGACACCGCACTGATAGCAGCCGTCAAGGCGGCAGTCCGCTGTTAGAGTTTCATTATGGGCCTTTTGCGCCTCTTCCAGGAGAAATTGCCGGTTGATGCCGCAGTCGATATGGTCCCAGGGGAAAGGCGTTTCCGGGGGGCGTTCGCCAAGAAACGCGGCCGGTTCGATTCCGAGACGGGTTATGGCATCTTCCCAGCGATCATTACGGAACTGGTCGCTCCAGCCGTCGAAACGGCAGCCGTTACCGTAGGCGGTCTCAATAAGGGGGCCAAGAGATTCATCTCCCCGGGAAAACAACCCTTCGAGAAGGCTCATCCGGGCGTCGTGCCATTTGATCTGAATGTTCCGGTGACGCAAGCGGGATTTGAAAAAGGACTGCTTTGCCGCGATTTCTTCCAGGCCGATCTGCCGTTGCCACTGAAAAGGCGTGTGGGGTTTGGGGACGAAAGTGGAAAGGCTGACCGTTACCTGCCCGCGGTTTCTCGACGTCCGCAGCACCTTATGAGCCAGAGATGCTATTCCCTCCAGGTCCGCATCTTCTTCTCCCGGCAGACCGATCATGAAATAGAGCTTGACGGCCCGCCAGCCGGCGTCAAAGACCAAGGCCGATGTCTTCAGGAGATCCTCTTCCGTGTTTCCCTTGTTAATGGAATTCCTCAGGCGCTGGGTTCCCGCTTCGGGGGCCAGGCTGAAACTCGTTTTCCGGACCCGTTTGATGGCCTCGACAAGGGAAATGCTCAGGGTCTCGACGCGCAGGGAGGGCAGGGACAGGGCGATACGTTGGGCGTAATATCGATCCATGAGCAACGGCAGGAGGCTCTCGATGCAGGAATAATCGCCGGAACTCAGGGACAGAAGGGACAGCTCTTCCTGTCCCGTGGCGGCGAGCATGGCGTCGGCCATATCTTGCAGAAGGGCGGGGCGCCTTTCCCGGACCGGACGCCAGACCATCCCGGCCTGACAGAACCGGCAGCCCCTGGTGCAGCCCCGGGCAATCTCCAGCACTACCCGGTCGTGAACGGTTTTCATGAGGGGGGCCAGCGGTTTTATGGGCACTACCCAGGCGTTCAGATCGGCAACAATCCGTTTCCGGATCTTCCGGCCGGAGGTATGGACGGCGGGGACATATACCCCTTCGATAGCGGCGAGGGCGGCAAGGATTATCTTCCTCCCGGCGCCTTTCCCTTTTGCTCCGATTATGGCTGCGGCAATCTCCAGGATGGCCTCTTCTCCTTCGCCGACGACGAAGGCGTCGATAAAAGCGGACATGGGGGCGGGGTTGAAGCAGCAGGGCCCTCCGGCGATCACGATGGGGTCCCCCTCCCTCCTGTCTTCACTGCGGATGGGGATACCGCCCAAGTCGAGCATGGTGAGGACATTCGTAAAGGAAAGCTCGTATTGGAGGGAAAACCCTACCATATCAAAAGCCTGCAAGGGGGTTCGGGATTCGAGGGTGGCAAGGAGAATGCCGTGGCGGCGCATCCGGTCTTCCATGTCGGGCCAGGGGGTAAAACAGCGCTCGGCGACGATTCCGTCCTTTCCATTCAATATCTCATATAAGATCTGGATGCCCAGGTGGGACATCCCGACTTCGTAAGTATCGGGGAAGGCAATGGCCACGCTAAGTCGGCAGGCATGCCGGTCCTTGTGGACGGCATTGACCTCGCCGCCGATATAGCGACTGGGCTTGGTGCAGGCCAGGAGGACGTCGTCCAGGGTTTTTTGATTATCAGGCATGGAGATATTATCTGCTTCCGAGGCGGTCTTGGTATTTATAGGGGTTCTGGACGATGTCGCGATATTTGGATCGGGAATAATGTCGGGGGAAGTTATCCTGGGCCAGGTAGGGCAGGGCGTCTCTTTTGAAGTCGTTGAGAAGATTACGGAAGACTGTTTCCGTCTCAGCGTTATGTACGAAGGTTCTTTCCTTCCGGTATTCGTAGCTGCCCGCAGGCCCGAATACCCGGCGGGTCTTCAGATAGTGATCTTCTTCCTCAAAATGGGAGCTTGCGAAGGACACGTCCATTTTAATGACCAGTTCCACCTTGACCGTATCGGCGGCGATCTGACGGGATGCGTCCCAGACCTCCAGACTCAGACCGTTGGGAAGATTTATGCTTTCAATTTGCTTCATAGTGTCCTGACCTTCTTTGCAATGAACTTGCCCCTTAGCATCTTTACTCTTGACCTGCAATGCCAATCCTCATAATACAGCACCCATCATTTCCGCCCGGGGAACGGATGAAAGGAAGCCATGACCGAAGCAAGAAGCGCCAATGCCATCTTATTGCTCTCCTGTCAAGACCAGAAGAGTCTAGTCTATAGCCTCGCCAACTTTATTTATCGCCACAACGGCAACATTGTCCATGCGGCGCAAAACACCTCGCTGACGAGCAAGATTTTCTTCATGCGGATCGAATGGGAACTCAACGGTTTTGTTATCCCCCACGAGGAGATCGCCCTGGTCTTCAAACATGTGGCCAGCCAGTTCGATATGACTTTGGAACTGCATTTCACCGATACGGTCCCCCGCCTTGCCATCTTCGTATCCCGTCACCCCCACTGCCTATACGATCTCATCCTGAGGCGGCAGCTGGGAGAATTCCGGGCGGAGATTCCCCTGGTTATTGGCAACCATCTCGAAGTTAAGCCCATGGTCGAACAGTTCGGCTTGAAGTTTATACACTTTCCCATTACCCCGGAAAACAAGGCGGACCAGGAACAGCGTCAGCTTGGGGAAATCAGGAAACACCAGATCGACTTGATTATCCTTGCCCGGTACATGCAGGTCCTGACGAACAGGTTTATTGACGAATATCCGAACAAAATCATCAATATCCACCATTCATTTCTTCCCGCCTTTGCCGGAGCGCATCCCTATCAGCAGGCCTACGACCGGGGGGGGGTGAAGATCATCGGCGCTACGAGCCATTACGTGACGGAACAACTTGACGACGGACCGATAATTGCCCCGGACGTCGTCAAGATCAGCCATCGGGATGCCTTGGAGGATATCAAACTGAAAAGCCGGGACCTGTAAAGAACGGTACTGGCCAAGGCGATCCGTCTGCACCTCGAGAACCGGATCCTGCCCTACAGTTCCAAGACCGTTGTCTTTGAGTGATTAGGCAATGATAAATAATTCCGATCCGCATCTCTGCCAGCCCGATGCGGGCAAATCCTGCGGGGCTTGCTGCGGCCTCTACAACTACGCCGACTCTTCCCGAGAGTCCCTTATGCTACGGTTGCGAGGGAGAACGGAACTGTTCCGCCCCGCCGATAAATCCCCGGAGGGTCTGCAAGCTTTCTCCCGCATGATTCAGGCCCAGGAGGACATGGCAAGACGCTACGAAGTAATCTATTGCTGCGAGTACCTGGGATTTCTTGATCCGGGGGAGAGGCGTGTGGGCTGTCTGCTCCATCCCCTCCAGAACGGCGGCGTCGATTGCCGGGAGGGGTCCTTTTACGGTCGCGAGCTCTGCGCTGGTCATTTCTGCCCGAGTTATCACTATATCTCCCGGGAAGAAAAGCAGGCCCTCCTCAATATCATCGATGACTGGTACCTCTTCGGCTTGGTCATTACGGATATCGATCTGGTTAAATCATATTTTCGGTTGATCAGCGACGGGGTCTATGAAACGCCGTCGCCGGACCGCTTCAAAGACGGCCCGCTCCGT
>DYRD01000022.1:29676-33721 GCA_020718905.1 Syntrophus aciditrophicus
TTACGAGGCCCTTGGTTCGGAAAGATCCCGTTTCGACAGGATATTCCTGAGCCTGACCTCCGATTTTCGCAGCTCCGACGACCTCCGGCAAGCGGAAGACCTGATTGAATGCCATCTGGGTGATTTTATTCGCGCTTACCAGGATAACCCATGATTTATCAGGATTTATCATTGACAAAAGATGTCCTGTCGACTAGCATCACTTTCGCTATCCGTTTAGTATCCGAATCAGAAACGGTTAGGAGGGGGGATTATATGGGAGGCATGAAAAAGGAGATTCTTTTTTCCCAGGATGCCATTAATCAGCGTATTTCGGAGCTCGCCGCCGACATCTCCCGGGATTATGCCGGCAAGGAACTGATCGTCGTCGGCGTCCTCAAAGGGGCCTTCATTTTTATGGCCGACCTTATCCGCTGCCTCCAGCCCCCCTGCGTTGTCGATTTTGCGAGAGTGGCGAGTTACGGTTCGGGATCGACAAGTTCCGGCCAGATCATCATCACCAAAGACATCGAGCTGGAGATCAAAGACCGGGATGTCTTGATCGTCGAGGACATCGTGGATACCGGCCTGACCCTGTCTTACCTTATCCAGGCCTTTAAGGAGAGGGGGCCTCGTTCCCTGAAGGTCTGCACCTTCATGGATAAGAGGTTGCGCCGCAAGGTTGCCTTTGAAGCGGATTATGTGGGCTTTACCATTGACGATGGTTTTGTGGTCGGCTATGGTCTTGATTTTAATGAAAAGGCAAGATTTTTCCCGGATGTTTACATCGTGACGAATCTATAGAGGGCTTATGATTATTCAATGCCGTGTCTGTCAAACAAAATACCGTTTTGACGAAACTAAGATTCCGACCGATGGCGCCTGGGTCCGCTGTACCCGTTGCGAGCAGGTGTTTTTTCAACATCCTCCCCTTTCCAGCCTGGGGGAGCCCCTTTCCAAACTGGAGGAGGAAATAGATAAGGCCGATACCCCGGATCAGATCCCGCTTACGGCGGCGAGAGCGGTGGATATGCGGGAGCTCTCTAAAGTTCCTGACCTTGACGAACTTGACGAGCTTGACGAGCTTGATGGGGTCTCCGAAAGTCCGGAAGCCCGTCCCGCCTCCAAGAGGGTGTGGATATGGGCCTTGGGAGCGCTCCTCCTGGTCCTCCTGGTGGGGGGCGGGAGTCTCTTCCTTTTCACACCATACGGTCAGTTGGCGATGAAAGAATTGAATGCCCTCTTCCCCGGCCTGGCGTCGTTTACCGCGCAAGAAGCGCCGCTGCCCGTGTGGCCTGCTCAGGTCAAGATTCTGGATGTGAGACAGCGTTTCGTCAACAATGCCCTCCTCGGCAATATGCGCATTGTCGAAGGCGTGGCCATGAATACTTCTCCCTACCCCATGGCGAGGATAAAGGTCCGGGCGGATCTCTTCGATATGATCAATACGCCGGTGCGGCAGAGTTTGGCTTTTTGCGGGAATCTGCTCACAGATGAAGAGCTGGGAACCATGTCGGAAGAGCAGATTTTCCGGGAACTTGCCAATCCTCAAGGGAGCGACGTCCCCAACGACAAAATTGCCCCGCATGGAACGATTCCCTTCATGATCGTCTTCATCCGGGAGCCCCCCGGGGTGACCAGGACATTTATCATCCCCGCCACCGCCGAGCGGCTCCTTGCTCCGTAAATCTCTCTGGACGATATTTATTCCCCGCCGTCTGCTGCGAGGCGGGGTTGTTTCATGGAAGATGGCGCTTTGGTCTGTCTATAAACGAAATTACTTTTTCTGGGCGTCGTAGAGCTTGAGTATCCTGTCCGTGATATCGATGCTTTCTTCAGCGGTAATCACGGCCATGCGGTCCAGGATAACGGTGAAGCGCTCACTGCGGGCATAATTCCTGACGATCAGCATGATCTCGCCGATGACCTTCTGGGTTATTTCCACCTCCTTGCGCTTGAGTTCCCCTTCGGCGTCTTCCCGCAGGTACTGAAGCTCACGCATTTCGTGTTTGATCTGGTCACCCTTCTGTTTCCGTGCCTCCCCCTCCTTGGCGGTAATGGCGGCCTTCTTTTTCTCGATATCCTTCATGAAGGCCGTGCGAACCTTTTGGGAGTTCTTTGATTCCCGGAGGATCTTCTGCACATCCACCATCCCGATCTTCACGGGTCCTGCCGCTCCCGCCGCCTTGGGCGCCGCCCCGGCCGGCAGGGTGAGCAAAACAATCATCAAGACGGATGCCATCCATACGAAATATTTCATCTTCCTTTTCACCATCCTAAATCCTCCTTAATTTAGCTTCGGGTTTCCTTACCTCTTTTGTCCATAAATGTAAATAGGGGGAAACAGATATGTCTGCCTGTTTCCCCCTACGATGTGTCGTTTTGCTGCCTCGTATAATCAATCACCCAGAGTGATCCTTCCCCCTATTTGCTCCCCTGGAATCCGCCGACGGCTTGATCGGCGGTGCTGGAGCCTGCCTTCCAGACGCCGCCGATATACTGCCACGTATTACCGTAAACGGTCCCGGAGGCGCTCTTGTTGCCGGCCATTGTCTCGCATCCGGTGGCGCCGATTCTCAAAGTGCCGGTGTTGGGGTTGATGACGAAGCTGCTCGTCGTACCGGTGAAGTTGCCCGTGGCGTTGGCGATGGAGACAGTTTTCCCGCCGCCGGAGACATTGACATTGAAGTCGTTGATGGCCGGGGTTGTGAAATTTACCGTGCCGCTGAAGGTTCCTGTTAGGGGTGTCCCGGAACTACCCGCCGCGAAGTACGTCCCCCAGGCGCTGCCGCTATATACACCTTGTCCCCCGGGGAGCTTTCTCAAATCGATCATCTCGGCATCCGTGGTTGGGGTGCCCCAGACATAGGCCCCTTCATTGTTGAAATAATAATCCGTTCCCGAAATGTTCATGGCCGTGGTCTGGGTCCAGGTCCCCCATTCCATATAGGCATTGGTGCCCTTCTGGGTGAACGAGATTGGCTCATTTCCCGACCATGGGCCGCCGCCGCTGACCTGGGTGTAATAAGAACCGTTGTTGCTATAGGCACGGGCGTCGGCGGAGCTGAAGTCCTGCCGGTACGTAGACAGATAGGTGTCCCAGTAACCAGTTCCGCTTTTCTCGAGCATCCCCGCCATATGCCCTTTATATTCCATGGCTGGTACGGTGGCTTTATCCCCGACGAAACTACCGACGGCCCCCCCCGTGTTGGAGGTGCTGCTGTACATGGCCCAGACGCCGCCTATGTTGGCGCCGGTGGACCCGTAGATGGAAACCGGCGGCGCTGTATTGGTCGGGCGTAACGCCGTTCAGGTTCCAGGTGCCGCCGGTGAGGGCGAAGTGGGCGTCGCTGCCGATAGTCCCTGAGGCGTCGCTGATGGAGGCATGGGCCCCGTTCCCGGAGACGGAAAGACCGAAGTGCCTCAGCGTGCCGTCCGTGAAGAATACCTCGCAACTGAAGCTTCCCATCATATTACTTCCCCCGGTTTTACTCCAGTAGGTGCCGTAGGCGCTGCCCTGGTACGTTGCCGACCCCGACAGCATGGACATGGTAGGCATATTGGATCCGAAAAGGTAGTAGACCCGGTTGTCGAAGGCGTAGCTCGTGCCGTCGACGGTAAAGGAAGCCGGGACCGTCGCATAGCCCCACTCCAGGTTGGCGCTGTTGCTGAGCCCCGAAGTGCTGCCCTGTACCCGGGTATAATCGTTGCCGGCATCCTTTGTTCCCCGGGCCCAGATATTGGAATCGCTGTCGTAGCGGCTTCTGCTCGCGCTTGTTTCCACGGCGTTCGTTTTCGGGTCCGTTACGGGGTCTTTTGCCGTCTCTTTCGTGACCGCCTGTTGTTCTTCCTTGTTGACGTTCTGCTGCTGGGTTATGTTCGAGGTGTCAACCGTAACGGTTGAAGTGATTCCCGGGGTGTCCGACGTCGTCTTCGCATCCGGGGCGTTGCCGCTCGTGCCCGTAGTGCCGGAGCCGCTGCCGCCGCTGGCCGGCGGCGGGACGTCCGGCAGCGGCCTGGAAGCGCTGGGCGAAGGGCAGGCCGATGCGCGGGTGGTGCGCCTGCT
>DYRD01000199.1 GCA_020718905.1 Syntrophus aciditrophicus
CGAGGATAAAATTTTGAGCATAACGAAGAGATTGGGCGAAAAGATCATTTTGCAGGAGGCTCAATTGCCAACGATTCCGATAAGGTACAGGAGTGCGCCCCGATATGAACCCACAGAAGAAGAGCCAACCTCATCACACCATCCTCATCATTGATGACGACCCAGCGCAACAGGAGATTTTAGGGGAACACCTGCGACTGACCGGCTTCCACCCCCTTCACGCCCAGAGCTGCGAGAACGCCTTCCTTCTCCTGCGCTCAAACCCCGTGTCGCTTATTTTGCTCGACATCAATATGCCCCAGGTCGATGGCTTTCAAACCATGGAACGACTGCGCGACGATGAAACCACCAGGGACATCCCTGTCCTTTTTCTCACCAGTATGGATCGGCAATATCTCAAGATCAAGGGGCTGGAGCTGGGCGCGGACGACTATATCACCAAACCTTACAACAACGCCGAACTGATCGCCCGCATCAAGGCGATTCTCAGGAGATCCGCCCCGCCCAAACCCCAGCCCGGAGCCATTCAGGGTGACATTCAGGCCATCGGACTTTCGGAATTACTCCAGAATATAGGCCAGAGCGGGCGGGCGAGCCGAATCGTCCTGCCCGATATGGACGGGGAGATTATCACTGCCGACGGCAATCTCCTGCTGATCCGTCAGGGGTCTTTCACCGGCCTTGAGGCCCTGCTGCGCTTCCTGCTCTATGAAAAAGGACAATTCTCGGTAACCTATGATCAACACGCCCACATACCCGAAGATCTCCCCCCAGCCGAGCACTCCATCTTCGGGGCCTTACTGACCACGGCCGGCCAGGTGGATCATATTAAAATGGCCGCCGAAACCACGGGCCAAGAAGACCCCCTGCTGAAACTCAGCCCCCAGGGCAGCGGCATCGCCGAGATCGACCAGTGGGCATCCCGTTTTCCCTTGTCCCTGTTCACCCTTGTCGCCATAATGAAAGGTCGTATCGAGGACAATATGGGCCAGGTGCTCAAGGCCATTACTGAAGACAGGATTCGTTGTCTGCCTTCTACAGCGCAATAAAAACAATCAGGCAAGCTGCTCAATTCAGCTAAAAAAATCAAAAACTCAACGGTATAAAAAAAATGGGAAAGATCATCGCGATTGCCAGCCACAAGGGCGGGGTCGGCAAAACGACCCTCTGCCTGAACCTTGGGGTCAGTCTGGCGCAAAAGGGGAACAAGGTTCTCCTCATAGATGCCGATCCGCAAGGGGCGCTAACCCTTGGCAGTCAATTGCGCCAGATTACCAGCAAGGGATTGGCGCAGTTGCTGCGCGGGACACTCTATGAGGACGACATTGTCAAACAGGCGGGAAAACGCTCCCTGTTTATCGTGGGAAACGGGGTGGAAACCCTCGACGACCTGTTTTTCCTGCAAGAGGAGGGTGACAAAGGCAATGTTGGGCCTGCGATCAAGGAGATGTCCATAGGTTTTGACTACATCCTGATCGACACCCAGACCGGCCTCCATCCCCCCCTGTTCCAGCTTATGGGCCACGTCGATTCCGTTCTCCTGCCTTGCACCTGTCAGGCCGGAACCATCCAGACCATGCCCCTGTTCCTGAAGTGGATGCAAAGGGTGCGCGCCGCGCATAACAATGATCTCCAACTCGAAGGTCTTGTCCTCACTATGGTGGACAACCATGACCGATGCGGCGCCGAGGTCAGAGCCGAAATCCTGAAGGCCTTTCCCGCCGAGCTTTTTTTCAACACCGAAATCCCCCTGCTTCCCTCCTTTGCCATGGCGGCCCTGCATGGCGTTCCGGTTGCCTTGTTACAAAACGCCCCCGGCGCCAACCAGGCTATTGACGCCCTGGCCGCTGAACTTGAGGCCCGTCAAACTCTTGCGAGGAACGAATCACTATGAGCGCCACCACCTGCTTAACCAACTCACCTGAACTCAGGGAGGCCGCCGAACTTTTCCGCGACCTGCTGTCCACCAAAAACTTCCTCGCCGCCGACATGGATACTGCCGGGGAACATGACCAAAGCACGCCGGAAGACAACGAGAATCTCCCCCTTCCCTTCCGTGGCGATCAATTAGAAAACATCCTCTACGGGATGTGTAAACGGGGCGGATTTTCCTGCGCGGTGGTTGCAGACCGGCAGGGATTGACCCTGGGCGGCTATAACAGTCCGGTTGACATGGAGATCCTGGCAGCCTTCACGACCGTGCTCGGAGAGGCCATCGGCAAGGCGGGCCGATTTCTCGATCAGCATGAGGCCAACAATATCTCGCTCGACATCAATTATGCCGACAAGGCCGTGGTCAGACAATTCACCCTGGCTGGAAGTCCGTTTTTCATCATGATTATCTGTCCGCAGAATGTGGACGAACGAAGCGAGATAGAGCTTTCTCTGGATCAGATTATTACCCTGCTGCAAACACGATA
>DYRD01000200.1 GCA_020718905.1 Syntrophus aciditrophicus
AATTTCCCACTTATAAAAACCTGTATCCTGTCCAAACAACCCCCACCACCTCTCAGTACGCTTTGAAGTCTCGTAAAACAAAAGCCGGGTCTCCCTTTCAGGACGTCCCGGCTTTGTGGTTTTGCCTATCCTATGTGCCCCAGATTCAACGATCAGGGATTAAGAAGCTGTTCTCCCCACCAGCCCCACGACAATAACTGTTTCAGTATTGCGAATAACCTTATAAGTGTATGCTCCCTGGTTGTTTTCATAAAAACTGCATTTATTGTCGCAGATATTTTTGACTGAGTCCGGGACAGTGCTCCCTTATCTATCACGCCATGTGGCACATCCGAATAACGTGACAATGACGGCAAGCAGTAGGAATAATTTTATGATTTGTATCGTAACTACTTGAAATTGGCGGGCGATCCGGGACTCGAACCCGGGGCCTTTGGCTTCGGAGGCCAACGCTCTATCCATCTGAGCTAATCGCCCTATTAATGATTTCCGATACTTACGAACTTAGCTGCTTTCTCGTTATTGGTGGCGTTGTGAAAATTGCTGCGACTCGATTCCAAAACCTCTAGAACCCTTCTTTCACGTTCCGGTAGGGTATGCGAATACCGCCTGTTCATCCTGACATCTCCGGTCCCCATGGGCTCCGCGAACAGGCCCGTGTCCTTTACATTTTTTGAGATCGTTGTCAATCGCTTATTCATGGGTATCTTGCTGATTTCTCCTTTTGGAGACATGGTCTTTCCCGAGATAATAATTGATCCAGGACGAGGTTTGATAAAGATCCCAGTTACATGGCGGGACGATGTCTTTTCCCAACTGTTCTTCCTCCCCGTGTTTCTTCAAACGGGTATAGGCCCGGACATAAATGCACAGTCTCTTTTCGGGATAGACCTCGCACCACCCCTGGAAACTGCCGCCACAGGCGCCGTTGCGCTGGTTTTTCGGGCATTGCGACATTGGGCAGAGGTAGGCCACATCGATGAGGGCGCAATCCCCGCAGTCTCGGCAATCAAACAGGGCGACCTTGGTCAAATGTTCCAGCTTGTGAAAAAGGTCTTCCATCTTTGTTCCCTGCACTTTACTTCAAAGTCTCTACATGACTCCGTAGAGATTCTTTCCCGGCTCATACATTAGTTGATGGAAGAAGCGCGAGAAACCGTACGAGCATTCGGTTTTGGCAGCGTGCGGCCAATCCGGACGCCGGGTCGGCGTTTCCCGGTTAAGGCCCGTGTCCGGATGGTGTTCAAAGTAATAAAAACCGCGGTCCATAGGATAATCAAAGTGCCGGACCAGACCGGTCCATTGGGAAGTGAGCGTTTCCCCCTGGCGGATGATCTCTTCCACCTGTTCATATTTGATATTGTGGCCGCCGATATGCACCCCGCTGTATCTCATTCCCTTCAGGATGGCATACATCCTGGCCGCGCGCAGGATTCTCGCTTTCTCTCCCTTGTCCGGATCGTTTCGCTCCCCGTCGATGTCCGCGAGGAATTTATCCGTGACGACGGAGCCCGGCAGATCATTGCGGTTCATCATTCTGGCCATACCAAAGGGAAGGATATAAATGTTCCCCACCAAGGGGATGTTGAAACCGCTTTGTTTCATGAAGAGCAATATTTCATGAAATTTTCGGGCGTCGTAACCTAATTGTGTAACGATGAATTGCGCGCCGGCGGCGATCTTTTTCTCCAGTTTGTAGTACTGGGCCATCTGTTCCGCTTCGGTTGCCTTGAAGGGAGAAACAACGGCTCCGGCGAAGAAATCGCAGGGCTGGTGACGGATAACGCCCTTGATCCCCGGATATTCAAGGCCGCGATTCATTTCCGATATCAATTGGAGTACATGAGTCGGGTCCAGATCAAACACCGGGGCGGGTCTTCCCTGATAACCGCATACGGGGTAATCGCCGCTCATTACCAGGATGTTGCGGACCCCTGCCCGATCCAAGGCGTAAAGCTGGCTTTCGATAGCGTTGCGGTTCTTGTCTTTGCAGGTAAAGTGAACGAGGGGTTCGATCCCCAGACGGACAATTTCACTGCCCATGAAATCGGCCGACATGGCCGGGGTTCCGCCCGGGTTATCCGTAAGGGTCAGGGCATGGATCTTTCCCCCGGCAGCCGCCTGCCCGGCGAGGGTCATGGCCTTTTCCTGGGCCGCTTCTTTCGCACCCCTTCCCGGCACCAGTTCCCAGGTGATGGGGAAGGCGGTGGGGTTCAACAAAGCCTCTTTAAAACTATTTTCTCGCATCTTTATCCTCGGTTTTCGTCACTCATATTCGGGTGCTGAAAATCGCATTTACGAAATAGCTTGTCAACTATTTTCCGTGGTAAGAGGTGGTGGGGGTTGTTTGGACAGGATACAGGTTTTTATAAGTGGGAAATT
>DYRD01000201.1 GCA_020718905.1 Syntrophus aciditrophicus
ACGATGAAGCGGACGACCGCATTATCAACGGTGTCGTGAACGGCCATGGCAAGGATATTGATGCCGGCCTCGGAAAGGATCGAGCAGGTGCGCGCCATTATCCCGGGACGGTTTGGAAGAAAAACGGAAAGCTGTTTCTGGATCGGCATTTTAACCTCCGTACAGCGTATATCGCATGTCGTATGTCGTATGTCGAGGGAACAGTTTAGCAAGCCTTAAATGCTTTTTCGATAGGTTTTTTCTTTACCGACATACTACCTACCACATACTAATCGAGTAGGAGGCGGGATTGCTCCCGCCGTCCTCTCACACCACCGTACGTACGGTTCCGTATACGGCGGTTCGTGAAGTGAATTGAAGTTGCCTGAGCTCTGTCAGCAAGCTGACAAGCCCCAACCGATCAAAGTAGATTTTCTTAAACGCCTCGTTCATGTGAGATGCCCCGGAATTCCACCACGGACCCCTCTGATTCGCGGCGGATCGAAACGCTCGGTTCTTTTCGATCCCCAGACTTAGCAATCGCTTCGTTCTCGTCCACGTTCGCTTCATCTGGCGCCATACCATGCACCGCAACCTTCGCCGAATCCAGCCGTCAAGCTCCTCGAAAATCCCTCTCACTTCCGCCAACCGGAAATAATTCACCCAGCCTTTCAAGAGCGGGTTCAGATCTTCGAGAATGAATCTCCCAAGATTGCGTCCTTGCGCGGAACGAAAGCATTCCCGAAGCTTCCTTTTGATACGCTTCACCGTCTCCTCCGCGATCTTGATCCGGGGATTCCTGTCAAACGTCATCGAGTAACCCAGAAACTTCCGCCTTTCGACCCGGCCCACCGCACTCTTGTCCCGATTCACTTTTAGCCTTAATCGCTTTTCAAGAAACTTTTCAACGGACTTCATGACCTTCTCTCCGGCTTGCTTCGACCCAACATAAATATTGCAATCGTCCGCGTACCGGCAGAACACATGACCCCGTCTCTCAAGTTCCTTATCCAGTTCATCCAGCAGGATATTCGACAAAAGCGGCGACAGCGGCCCGCCTTGCGGCGTTCCTTCCTGTCGAGCTTCCACGATCCCGGCTTTCAGAGCCCCGGCTTGGAGATATCGGTACAGAAGCGCAATCGCTCTCCTGTCTTTGACCTTCCTTGCCACACGACTCATCAGCACATCGTGATTTACCCGATCAAAGAACTTCTCCAAATCCATGTCCACGACCCATCGCTTCCCCTTTTGCACATACTCCCGTGCTTTTACCACGGCCTGATGTGCGCTTCGGTTCGGACGAAAGCCGTAACTGGATTCGGAAAATTCAGGATCGAAGATCGGGCTCAGCGCTTGAAGCATCGCTTGTTGAATCATCCGGTCCACGACCGTCGGAATGCCAAGCTTGCGCATTCCCTTTCCTCCCGGCTTGGGAATCTCTACCTCCCGTATTGCTTGAGGTCGATAACTCCCCTTCAACAGTTCTACCTTGATCCTCGGCCATTCGGCTTTCAGGCATTCACGAAGATCTGCAACCGTCATCTCATCGACTCCGCTTGCTCCTCGGTTCTGCTCTACTCGCTTCAAGGCTTTTCTCATGTTGCTTTGTTCCACTACTTGCTCCATGAGCTTTGACATCTCCGGACTGGGGTTCTCTTTCCTTACCGTGATCTTCTCAGACACTCCCATCCCGGTACCTCGCGAGTTCCGCTCGCTACTTCCCAGGCAGGATTCGGGTATCTCAACCCTCTTTGCATGCGCCTTCTCGATCATCGAAATTCAGGTCCCTTTCCGTCACTTCACGTTCAGCCCTTCATCCGCCAAAGTTTCTGACGGACTACTATGGCCTCTGCTGACTTCTCGCCGCTCTTCCCACGGCCTTTCAGCCGTGGTAGCTGTGCAAGCAAGCGACGAGACCTCCCCGGGTAATGCGCACTCACCTTCACGCTTATGCCTGCCGCATTTACGTCCATGCTTTCCGTGCAAGTACCGGACTTTGAAGATATTGGCCTTCTCATCCAGCATGGCCGCCTCGTATGCGGTTTCTATGTCGTCAAGCCAGCGTTTTGCCTGCGGCTTCCTTCAGATTCCACCTCACGATGGACACCCTTGCCGTCCGGCTAACAGTTCCCCTTGCCGGGTCTGTAGAGGACTTTCGCCTCTGAGTGAGTGCGCCCTGCCGGGCGCACCAAACAAAAAACCCGCCCCTGATAAATCAGGGACGGGTTTTTATAATAAATCCCGGCAGTTTGCCCCGCCACTATTTTAAAAGCATTTGAAGGCGGGACTATTGCCGGAAAGCCTTAATAAAAAAGCCCAAACCTGATAAACAGGCTTGGGCTTTTTAAAATAAATCCCGGCAGTTTGCTACTCTCCCAACGAATTGCTCCGTTAGTA
>DYRD01000202.1 GCA_020718905.1 Syntrophus aciditrophicus
GGGAGATGCCGACCGGAAGATTTGCATGGGTTGACGGAGATTCGCTCTTTTCTGACTTTTCTGAAACTGACAAATTGAGTGTCTTAGTCCTCTAACTCCTGCATAAAAAACAGGAAAATGTTCGGGGATAGCAGAAAATGCATACAGATTGAAAGCTTTACCCCATCCCCACCCCGGCACTCCCCTTGAAGGGGAGGGAGTTTTTGGATGGCGGACGGCCATTTGAGAAATGGGTTGCGGGTGTCATTGTGCGATGACCACTACCCACAGCGCATATACAGCCACTTGTTTTGATTCAGTGTGAATTTCATCACAGATTGTGATGAAAGAGGCTTGCGATTGCTTTGCCGGATGGATAAAATCCCCTCTGGAAAGCTGGACCGAATGAATGCCACAGGTTCTTTCTGGTGAGTTATCGGTCGAGGAGTTAACCAATTCTTTGCGACGCGGATCAAGTCGTTTCAGTGGGGAATACAGAGCAGGTAAATGAAATGAAGGAGGCAGCCATGTACAGGGGAAAATACATGAAAGCGGCAGTAGTTGTTTTGACGGCGCTGTTTATGATCTTGCTGGGAGGGGCGATTGCGCCTGCCGGGGCGTTTTCGGTCGATGTGGATAATTTGACCTATTCGGACGATTCCGGTCGGTGGGTCGAGTACGATTTCACCAGCGGAACGGTGGGGGCGTCGCTGCCCAACGCGATCATGCTGGATGGCAATGCAACGATTACCAGGCCCACAGGAGAAAGTAACTCCGCCTATTTCTGGGGTTCAGCGCCAATAGCAGGCCTGCCTGCGGTGACGGTGACGAAAAACGACGGTTCTGCGACCATCGCCCCGTCCGGGAGCGAAGGAGTGGCGCTTCTTTTTGCGGGGGCTGTTCCGCCAGCAACGGTACCGACATATCCCACCCAGACATTGTCCACGAACTGGTTCCAGACCGTTCGGCTCAGCAATTTCACGGGAATCGAGGATCAGAAGGCCTACCGGTTTTCCATCGGTCTCGGCAAGGATGAAAAGACGATGGGGGCGCATAACAACGCCTCCATTCAGGTTCTCTGGGTGAAGGGATATTACGACGGCGCGATGTATGATGTACGTACCCTTATTGTTCAGGCGAGAGTTCAAAACAGCGACAACACCCTTTGGCAGTCCCTGCCGATTGTGCGGACGGATGTGGATCCGGCGGATGCGGTGCTGATCTTCGATCTTGGCGTTGAAAATGGCAACCACTTCACCGCCGGGGTGAACATCAACGGTGGAGCTATGCAGAATCTTGGCGATAAAGACGGGAATGGCTGCACACTGACGGTCGAACAGGGCACTTTCCAGCGTTTCCCCGACCTCTATCCTTATATATATATGGAGGAGGAAAGCGCCTCGACGGCCCCGCAGGTGCAGGTTCAGTCCCAGCACTGGAAGGATTCATCCGGCAACGATGTGTACCATGCGGGTCTCTACGTCGCCGATCCGCTGCATCTGGCCAGCGCGATCCAGGTTACCGGGTACAACGGGGCCAATGTATCCCTTTCTTATGATGTAAATGCCAAAAGCTGGTACAACGCCACACCGGTGGTGATCGGAAATTTGCCGGTGGTGAGCCCCTCGTGGCCCTCGTACACGTTCAGTTTCACTCAGCAAACCGGCGGCGCTGCAATCCCGTCGGTGGAAAAAACCATTACCGGCTACGTCACCGAATTCGCAACGGACCTTCTGCCTTCGGGAAGCATTGCGACGACTCCAACCTTCTCCTGGACGGCCGCAGCGGGAACCATCAGCGGCTATGGGATCGAGTTGAGCGACGTCTCGACCGGGAACCGCGTCTGGTCGCTTTACGGCATACCTCCGACGCAGACCAGCGTCCCGTATGTCGGTGTCGCGCTGGAGACTGGCAAGAGTTACAATTACAACATCATCACCCAGATCGAACAAAGCGAGGCATGGAATTCATCGTTTGCCCAGGGCAGTTTCGCCTACACCGGTACAACACCGACGACCATCTCGTTTTCCGGGATTCTCGCCGATGCGAACAATAACCCCATCGGCGGCGCGACTATTGAAAAGGCCGGTAATGCGTCAATTAACGCGACTACCGACACAACTACCGGCGCGTTTGTATTGAACGGGCTTCCGGCCGGGGAACTGTTCAGCGTCAGGATGTCGCCGCCGGTAACATTGACGGGTCTGGTTCCCACTTTTACACAGGCGATTCAGTCCACGACGCCGATTACCGCCGCCCGCACCTACAACCTGTATGCCGCGACCGACCTGACCACGTGGGGCACGGCGGCCGGAACCGGTGTAATCCGGGGCCGCGTCATGAACAGCGCCAATCTGAACGCCGGGTATGTCAGCGG
>DYRD01000203.1 GCA_020718905.1 Syntrophus aciditrophicus
TACTGGTAGCCAATCCGGAAGAATGTCTTGCTGAAGAACGAAGAGATCGGCTTCAGCTTCAACTCCTGGATGACATAGACCTCGTACACGCTGCCGCGCACACCCAGCTTGCTGGTCCACATGTCGTCGGCTGCTGGGGCGAAGGTGATCCAGTTTTCGGAGCCGTGGTTGTATTCCAGGCCGATCTTGGTGAGGGTGGACGGGATGTCATATCTAAGACCCGCATAGACGGCCCAGCCGGTTTTCGCTTCCGGCAGTCCGGTATAGAGAAGCCCGTAATTACCCATGAATTTATTGTCGTTGGGATGTGTTTTGCTTACGGCGCCATCGACAAACCAGTTAAGATTGCCGATGCCAACCCCCTTCACCTTGCCGAGAAAATCAAGCCCGTACCAGTCGATATCGCCCAGATTGGTGGTGGGAGACAATGACATTCCGGACGGACCGAACGGACCTGTAAGCATTGTCGGGGCGTCAAAGATGTTCATCCCCCTGTTGTACTGCAATTCCGCCCGAAAACGATCGGTCTCGAACGGAACGATGTTCACCCCGAACATATCGGTATCGCTGATACCGTTGGTAATGCCCTGATCAATGCCGGTCTGGAACCCCCTTCCGTAGCACACTTTCATGTAGGCGCCGGGCAGCGGGTCGATATCGGGGGCGTACCCGAGGGTCACGCCGTCAAAGGCGTAATCCACCAGAAGAGCCGGAACGCCCGAGTTGCCGGGCGCCGCCGTGTTTTCCTTCAGATAGCTGGGGACACCGCCGGTGGACGGACGACGGCCGATGGAAAACCAGATGGGTTGGTCGGCGACGTTGTGCCAGGTGGCATAGACGCGGTCCACGGACAGCGTGTTGTCGCCGGGTACATGACCAATGGTTCCGTCAAAAAGTCCCGCGCGGTCGAACGAATAGGCGGTGCCGCCGGAACGGAGCGAGCTGTCATCCTGGGCGCCGAACGCCTTGTACATCAAAAGACGGGCGGTAATGGATACATCCTCTGTTGCGGTGGCCTTCAGATTGAGGCCGAAGCGGTTGGTGTAGTACGTATCTTTTTTTACGTCATAACCAACTTGTCGTGCTGCAAAGGGTGCAGCAGCGGTAGGATACCAATATGTGGGTATCTGGCCGTGGAGGTTGTCAAACCGGAAACGGTAATCACCGCTGACGGTCAGCCAGCGACCAATCGATTTTTCCTCGGTTTTTTTGACCTGCTGCTTGACGACATCGATTTCCTTTGTTTTGGCGGTAGCCTCCTGCACCTGAACCTTCAGCGCTTCGAGTTCCCGGGAAAGCTGCTCAATCTTCCGCTGCAGTTCTTCCTGGTCGGCCGCAACCGCGGGAAGAGGAATGGCAAACGCAGCCAACACTACACCGACAATAAGTATCTTAACGAACTTACTCATTTTATCTCCTTATTTCAAGGGGTTGAAAAAAACTAAATTCCCTTTTTTGCCTGTCAGACAGTAAAAATGCAGCAAAAAGGCGGGGGGCGTTCCTGCCAGAGTACAACGCGCTCCTTCATGGAGAAAACCAGGAGCAGATCCAGCAGGTATAATCTACAGGGACAGGACAAAGAGAAAAAGGGAGCGGAATGCTCCCCGGACAGTATGCGTGATTCTGAATGAGAACAGCGGAAACAGGCAGAAATGCGGCGACCGATGAACATCCATCTCTTTCCGGAACTGTTTTTAGATTCGTTCAACATTGCACTGCCTTCACTGAAAATGCTTCTCTCTATGTACTGAGCGCCTGTGTTCATTTCTATAGAGAACCATTACCGGGACGACGAACCGTGCCTCTGCAACGATCAGACACCATGAAAGTTCTGCCCGACTTTCTTCAAATTCGACGCCATCCTGCTTTTTTCCTTGATCTCTGACAGCAAGAACTCCCGCATCAGAGTACAGGCCTCGATAACTTTCATATTGGCAATGCGATAGTAAACATTTACCCCTTCGCGCCTGCTCAGGATGACCCCCTTGGCCTTGAGAACACCGGTGTACTGGGAGAGATTGGATTTGCTGAGCCCGGTTTTCTCGATCAACTCCGTGGCGGACATCTCCCCCTCTTTGAGTTTGTTGATGATTTCCAGACGCTTGGGATTTGATAACGCCTTACATATATCTGCCTGAAGTTCGTATATCTTTTCCATGTCGCCGTCCCCTCACAATGTTTAAGAGTTTCAATTTTCGTAAACATTAATACTTTTAAATAATGTTGTCAAGAAAAAATATCTTCTGCAGCAAGGATCGATTTGCGGTAAGCATCCCTTCTGGTTGTTGCATTGCGATGGCCCCATGCACACATGATTGGGGTTGCTTTTTTTGAC